>VAZU01000228.1:0-381 GCA_005884745.1 Alphaproteobacteria bacterium | reverse complement strand
CGAGCAGCTCTACGAGGCGGCGTCGATCGACGGCGCCAACTGGTGGCAGAAGCTCTGGTACGTCACGCTGCCGATGATGCGCAACATCATCGCCATCACCGTGCTGTTCTCGCTCATCGTCACCTTCGCCAATTTCGACATCGTGCAGATCATGACGGCGGGCGGGCCGCGCAACATGACCCACGTGTTCGCGACCTATGCGTTCCTGCTCGGCATCCGATCCGGCGACATCCCGCTCGGCGCCTCGGTGTCGCTGTTCATGTTTCCCATTCTCGGCATCTCCGCCATCTTCATTCTGCGGGGTGTGCGCAAGCGCGGGAGGGAGATCGGATGACGGCGACGACTGCACGCAGCACAGTGCCCGCGGTCGCATCGCGCCGG
>VAZU01000218.1 GCA_005884745.1 Alphaproteobacteria bacterium | reverse complement strand
GGCGCGCGCCTCGGGGTCGGCGATGGCCGCAAGGTCCCGCGTCGAAGTCGGCACATAATGGTCGGGCGTGCCGAAGGTGCGGTCCGGCCGGCGCAGTTTCAGCCCCTTCTCGGCCAGCATTTCGAAGGCGCGGCGCGAGCCGTCGTGAATGTAATGACGGTCGATGTAGAGCAAGGTTTGCCCGTCGCGCTCGACGACCTTGTGGCGCTCCCAGATTTTCTCGAACAGCGTGCGCGGCGCGGGCTGCATGCTTATTTCCTACTCGGCGGCGCTCTTGCCGCGCTCGGGTTTCTCGGCCGGCGACTTGAATTTTTCGCGCAGCGCGTCCCATTCGTCGGATCCCATGCGCCGGAATTTTTCCCTTATGCTCACCTTCAGGTCCGGATGGCGGCGCTTGCTTTTGACTTCCGCGAGCACGGCATCGAAGGCGGAGACCGCGGTCTGGAACAGCAGCCCGGGCAGGATCGCGAGCTTGAAGCCGAGCCGCTGCGCGTGATCGAGATCGAAGATCGGGGTCTTGCCGCCGGAGACCACGTTGAGGAGACAGGGGCCCTTGACGAGCTTGGGCACCGCCTCGATCTCGGCGATCGTCTGCGGCGCTTCGAGGAAGGCCATGTCGGCGCCGGCCGCGAGCGCGGCGTTCATGCGGGTGACCGCCTCCTCGAAGCCGATGACGGCGCGGGAATCCGTGCGCGCGATCAGCAGGAAATCCGGATCTGTCCTGGCCGCGGCGGCGGCGCGAATCTTCGCCAGATATTCGTCGAGCGCGATCACCGTCTTGTCGTCGAGGTGCCCGCATTTCTTCGGGAAGCCCTGGTCCTCGATGTGGAGCCCGGCGACGCCGCGCTTCTCGTACTCGCGCACGGTCCGCGTCACGTTGAGCTCGTTGCCGTAGCCGGTATCGGCGTCGGCGATCACCGGGACTTTCACCGCGGCAGCGAGCCGGCCGGCGTTGTCCGCCATCTCGCTCATGGTGAGGAGGCCGTAATCGGGGTAGCCGAGCGTCGCGGCGGTGCCGGCGCCGGTCATGTACACGGCGGAAAAGCCGGCCTGCTCGATGGTGCGCGCGCTGATGCAGTCGTAGGCGCCGGGCGCAATCAGCAGGCCGTTCTGCGCGAGCAGCCTGCGCAATCGCGCCGCCGCCGAGAGAGTTTGCACAGCCATGAACGCTCCTCGGGATATAGGATCTCGCCGCCGCCGGCAGCGCGGCCGGCCGCAAGGCTCGGCATGGAGCATAGCGCAGGCGCGAGGTCATGTCCCTCCCTTGTCCGGGGAGAGGGAGTCCTGCGGCTCGCTCCGCGCAAATGGAACGTCCTGCCTCCAGGGGAGGGTGAAGCGCGCGCCGCTGATCCCGTGTAAGAAGGCGTTCGTGATGGATAAGCCGATGCAGGTTCGGGCTTTTGCGCAGGATGGGCCGGCGGCGCGCCCGGAACTCCGCATCCGCCGGGTCGATGCCATCGCGGTAGCGGTGCCGCTCGCAAAACCCCTGGCGATGTCGGGCGTGACCGTCGCGGACGCGCGCAATCTCCTGGTCCGGATCGAGGCCGCCGACGGCACACTCGGCTGGGGCGAGGCGGCGTCGGCGCCGACCATGACCGGCGACACGCTGGGCGGACTGTTGGCCGCGGTGCGTGAGCATCTGGCGCCGGCGCTGATCGGCCAGAATGTCTGGATGCGCCCGGCGCTCTGCCGCGCCCTGAGAGCGCGGCTCGTCGGCAACACCGGGGCGCATTCGGCGATCGAAATGGCGCTGCTCGATCTTTGCGGACGCGCGGCGGGACTGCGGCTGGTCGATCTCGTCGGCGGCGCGATGCGCACCGAGGTTAAACCGATGTGGCTCCTCGGCAATGCGGCGCTGGAAGATGACATCGCCGAGGCGCTGGCAAAAACCAAACAAGGATTTCACGGCTTCAAGCTGAAGGTCGGCACCAAGCCGCTGGAGGCGGAGATCGCCGCGACGCTGGCGTTGCGCGAGAAGCTCGGACCCGCGGTGCCACTCTCGGCCGACGCCAATGCCGGCTTCACGCTCGCGGCGGCGCGACGCTACCTCGATCGCACGCGCGAGGCGGACTTGCAGTTCCTGGAACAGCCGCTCGATCCGGCCGACCTGCGGGGCCTCGCGACGCTGGCGCGCTCTTGCGCGGTACCGATCGGCGCCGACGAGGGCATTCACTCGCTCGCGGACATCGAGCGACAGGCCCGCCGCGGGCTTGCCGGCGTGTCGCTGAAACTGATCAAGCTCGGCGGCATGAGCGCGGCGCTCGAGGCCGCGAACTTGTGCGAACGGCTCGGCCTGTCGATCAACGTCGCGGCGAAAATCGCGGAGACCAGCATCGCCAGCGCGGCCGCCGTGCATCTCGCCTGCGCGGTTCCCTCGGCCGACTGGGGCGTAAGCCTCACGCATTTCTATCTCGCCGAGGACATCGTCAAAGCTCCGTTGCCGCTCGGCGAGGGCGCGGTCACGCTCCCGGATGGGCCCGGGCTCGGCATCGAAGTGGACGAGCGCGCGGTCGCGAAATTCCGCGTCGAATGAGGCTGATATTTCATTCGGTAGAACGCGCACGAGCGGTGTGGCAAGATATGTTTGACGTCATGGCCGGGCTTGTCCCGGCCATCCAGGTCTTTCGAAAATAATCGCGGATGCCCGGCACAAGGCCGGGCACGACGAGTACAGGAGGCATCCATCCAGAAAACACCGAAACGCATCGGGCTCGCCATCATCGGCGCCGGCCGGGTCGGGCTGTTCCGCGGCGAGGTCGCCGCGCGGCACCCGCAGGTCGATTGGATCGGGCTCGCCGAGACCAGGCCCGCGCGCGCCAGCGAGGTGGCGCAGAAAATCGGCGCCGATTTCGTCACCGGCGATTTCCGCGCGCTCATCGCGCGCCCGGAAGTCACCGCCGTCATCGTCGCGACCGACGAGCATCTGCACGTCGATCCGATTCTTTCGGCGGCGGAGCGCCGCCTGCCGATGCTGATCGAGAAACCGCTGGCGACGGAGCTCGCGGCCTCCGAGCGGGTGCTGCGCGCGATCGAGGCGGCCGGGGTCGATGCATTGGTCGGCTACACCCAGCGGTTCCGGCGCCGCTGGCTCGCCGCAAAGGAAAAAATTCGCAGCGGCGCGCTCGGCGACGTGACGCTCGTGACCTCGCGCGCGTTCATGAACCGCCTCGTCGCCATCGACAATTATCAGCGCACCGACGCGCCGGAGCAGATCTCGCCGATGGTGATCTCCGGCACCCATGCGCTCGACATCGTGATGTGGATGATGGAGCAAAAGACGCCGGTTGAGGCCTATGCGCGCTCGATCGACAAGGTGCTAGGACCGCGGTATGGCGGCATCGACGCCACCGCCGGGCTGATCACGTTCAGCGACGGCAGCCTCTATCACCTCAGTATTTCCTGGGCGATGCCGGTCACCTGGCCGGCCGCGGTGTACAG
>VAZU01000227.1 GCA_005884745.1 Alphaproteobacteria bacterium | reverse complement strand
CCCAACAATCCACCCCTCCTGATCTGCGGTCGGAACCCTGCTATAGAAGCGCCTTCTGACTTCTGGAACCTGTATGGAACGAACCGATGTGGTGATTGCGGGCGGCGGTTTCGCCGGGCTGGCGCTCGGCATCGCGCTGCGCCAGGGGCTCGGCCCCACGTTTGCGATCAGCGTTGCCGATCCTTTCATCGGGCGGGACGGCGCGGGCGATCCGCGCGCCTCGGCGATCGCCGCGGGCGCCCGGCGGCTGTTCGAGACCATCGGGGTGTGGGAGGCGGTCGCGCAGGAGGCGCAGCCGATCCTCGACATGGCGGTGACCGACAGCCGGCTCGCCGACAAGATGCGGCCGGTGTTCCTGAGTTTCGGCGGCGAGGTCGAGCCGGGCGAGCCGTTCGCGCACATGATCGAGAACCGCGATCTGGTCGCGGCGCTGACCGCGAAAGCCCGCGAGCTCGGCATCGGCTTGCGGTCCGCCGCGGTGACCGGCTTCGAATCGGCATCCGGGCAGATCGCGGTTCGCTTCCCCGACGGCGCGAGCACGGCGGCGCGTCTGCTGGTCGCGGCCGACGGCGCGCGCTCGCGGCTACGCGAGCTCGCCGGCATCCCGACCTATGGCTGGAACTATCCGCAATCGGCGATCGTCACCAACGTTGCGCACGAACGCGATCATAACGGGCGCGCGTGCGAGCATTTTCTGCCCGCCGGGCCGTTTGCGATCCTGCCGCTCAAGGGTCGCCGCTCTTCGATCGTGTGGACCGAGGAGACGGCGGCCGCGCAAACGATCGTCGCGCTTGCCGACGATCTGTTCCACGCGGAGCTCGAGCGCCGGTTCGGGCTCGAGCTCGGCGAGATCGAAGTCATCAGCCCGCGTCGCGTACACCCATTGGGATATTCGGTGGCGCGCTCCTTCATCGGCGAGCGGCTGGCGCTGGTCGGCGATGCCGCGCACGTCATCCATCCGATCGCGGGCCAGGGTCTCAACATGGGGCTGCGCGACGTGGCGGCGCTCGCGGAGGCGATCGTCGATGCGGTCAGACTCGGCCTCGATCCGGGCTCGAGCGAGGTGCTGGAGCGCTATCAGCGCTGGCGCCGGTTCGACACGATGATGATGGGGATGGCGACCGACGGGCTCAATCGACTGTTCTCCAACCGCTCCGACGCGCTCCGCCTCGTCCGCGACGTGGGCCTCGGCCTGGTCGACCGGCTGCCGGGGCTCAAGCATTGGTTCATCCGCGAGGCGGCGGGCATCACCGGCGAGGTGCCGAAACTGCTGCGCGGCGAGGCGCTGTAATCCCTCCCCTTAAGGGGAGGGTCGCGCGCGCAGCGCGCGGGGTGGGGTTGAGTTGATCCGAAGTAATTCCGATGCACCCCACCCGGCTCGCGTCTGACGACGCTCGCCGACCTCCCCTGAAGGGGAGGTAGAGAGCCTCACTCCAGGGCGCGGGCTTCCTCCGGCAGCATGATCGGAATGCCGTCGCGGATCGGGTAGGCGAGCTTGGCCGACCGCGAAATCAGCTCCTGCTTCTCGGCGTCGTATTCGAGCGGGCCCTTGGTCAGCGGGCAGACCAGGATTTCGAGCAGCTTCGGATCGACCGCATGACGGTCGCGCGGCGGTTCGTTCATTGTGATCCTCCATCCGGAAACGGCATCCCGGATTTCGCGACCGCTGTACGGTCGCTGCATCCGAGCTACGAAATGCGAGATATATCACTGCAACGACGGTTCGCCCTCGCTGCCGGCGTTGGCGAGCTCGATCTCGGTGACCGCCACCAGGATCTCCGCGCGGGTCTTCAGATCCGGCGCCTCCAGCAGGGCCTGCTTTTCCGCCGCCCCATAGGGCGACATCATCGCCAGCGCATTGACGAGCGCCTCGTTGGGCGCGTTCTCGATGCCCTGCCAATCGGCCTTGAGGCTGTTCGCCTCGAGGAACGCGGTCAGGGCCGCGAGCAAGGCCTTGCGGTCGACCGCCTCCTCGCCTTTGCGCGCCACGAAATCGTCGGCGAATTCCGCGTAGCTCACCCGGCATTGGCGGTAGGTGGTGGGCACCGCGAGCTCCTCCTCGACGCGGAAGCGAGAGATCCCGGTGAGCTCGACGAGGTAACGGCCGTCCCCGGTCTCGGCCAATTGCGTGATGCGGCCGAGGCAGCCGACGCTGTAGAGATGCGGCCTCGCCTCGGAGCCGGGATGGGCGGCATCCGGCTGAATCATGCCGATCAGGCGCTTGCCGGCGAGCGCGTCGTCCACCATGGCGAGATAGCGCGGCTCGAAGACGTTGAGCGGCATCTGGCCGCGCGGCAGCAGCAACGCGCCGGCGAGCGGAAAAACCGGAATGACCTGCGGAAGATCGCCGGGCCCGCGATAGACCGCGTTCATCGGCATCGTCGCTCTCCAGCGCCGTCTCCTGCGCGGCCGGCAACTCGCATTCAAGCAAACAGGATCGAGGACAACCGGCGCCGGCCTTCCAGGGTCGCCTCGTCGGTCGGCCCCCAGGCCTCGAACAATTGCACCAGCTGCTTGCGTGCCGCATCGTCGTTCCACTTGCGATCGCGGCGCACGATCTCCAGCAGGTGATCGAGCGCCTCGCTGCGCCGGGCCTTGGCGTTGAGCGCCAGCGCGAGATCGAACCGCGCCTGATGATCGAGCGGGTTGGCGGCAAGTTTTTGCTCGAGCTCGGCGATCGGTCCGAGCGAGGTCGCCTGCTCGGCAAGCTCGAGCGCGGCGCGGGCGGCGGCGACCGGGGCGTCGTTGCGCTTCGCCTCCGGCACCAGCGCCAGCGTCTGCTTGGCCTGCTCGATCGCGCCGGTCGCGACGTAGCATCGGGCAAGCCCGGCGAGCGCGGCAACGTTGCCGGGATCCTGCCCCAGAATCTTGGCATAGAGATCGGCGGCGCCCGCGGTGTCGCGCTCGGCGAGCGCGGCGTCCGCGGCCTTGAGCAGGTCCTTGTCCTCGCCGCCGACGCGGTCCTTGACCAGGCGCTCCAGGAAGGCCGTGACCTGGCTCTCCGGAAGCGCGCCGAGAAAGCCGTCGACCGGCTGGCCGTTGACGAAGGCGATCACCGCCGGAATCGACTGGATGCCCATCTGGCCGGGGATCGCCGGGTGCTCGTCGATGTTCATCTTGACGAGCTTGGCCTTGCCCTTGGCGGCACGCACCGCCTTCTCCAGCACCGGGGTGAGCTGCTTGCAGGGGCCGCACCAGGGCGCCCAGAAGTCCACCAGCACCGGCTGCCGGCGCGATTCCTCGATGACGTCCTTGACGAAGTTCTGGGTCGTCGTCTCCCGGACGACGTCCTCTGCGACCGCTGCCGTCGCTCCCAAATTCTGCAGCATGGTTGACCCTTTCTGGCGCCGGACCGGCGAAATCTCCCCGGTTACATGGTCCATCGACGGGGGGAATGCAACGCTACCGCGGCTCGGCGGCGGGCCCGGCCGGCTCGGCGCTGGAAACGCCGAGAATCTGCGGCGGATGCCCGGTCGCCTCCAGGAATTTCACGAGGCCGTCCCGGGAGATCGTCGTCGTCATGGTGTTGACCAGCGGATGAAAATTGAGATTTTCCTGCCGCATCATCGGCGCGTCGAGCACGACGGCGACGCGGCCCGCGGTGTCGTTCATCAGTGCGAACGGCGTCACCGCTCCGGGCTCGATGCCGATCAGGTCCCGCATCAGCGCGGCGGACCCGAACGAGAACCGGCCGGCGCCGAGGCGATGATGCACGCCCTTGAGGTCGATGGCGGCGTCCTCGAGCGCGCAGAGGAGAAACACGCGGCCGCGCTTGTCCCGCAGGAAGAGGTTCTTGGTATGGCCGCCGGGGATTTTTCCGCGCAGGCGGCGCGATTCCTCGACCGTGAACAGCGGCGCATGGCTCGCCGTCTGGTGCGCGATGCCGAGCCGGTCGAGCAAGGCGAACAGGTCGTCTGGCGTCGCGGGCATCGATCCTCCCCGTCATCCCGGGGCCCCGGCGA
>VAZU01000226.1 GCA_005884745.1 Alphaproteobacteria bacterium | reverse complement strand
GCACATCGCCCACGTAGGGATGATTGCCGAACCGCTCGTTGAGCCGGCGCGAGAGGTAGGCGCCCTGCGTCCGCACGTTGGCCAACAGCTTGTCGCGGCGTATCACGCCCTGCACGGCCAAGGCCGCGGCGCATGCAAGCGGATGACCCATGTAAGTGTGGCCATGCTGGAAGGCGCCCGAACCTCCGGCGACGGTTGCGAAAATCTTGTCCTGGATCAGAAGCGCGCCGATCGGCGCGTAGCCCCCGCCGAGACCCTTGGCGATTGCCATCAGATCCGGGGCGATCTCTTCCTGCTCGCAAGCATGCAGCGTCCCGGTGCGGCCCATGCCGCACATCACCTCATCGAGAATGAGCAGAATGCGGTGACGGTCGCAGATCTCACGCACGCGTTGGAAATAGCCGGGCGGCGCCGGCACTGCGCCCAGGCTGACATGGTCGGCGCCGAGCTCCGTGATTTTGTCGTCCAGCTCCCGGGCCAGGCGTTCGCCGTAAGCTTGCGGCGTCTCGTCCACGCGGCGGCCGCGATATTCGTAGGCCGGCGATACATGGTGCGTCTCGATCAGAAGCGGCGCGAATTCCCGGCGCTGCCACTCCCGGCCGCCGACCGCAAGCGCCCCGAGCGTGCTGCCGTGATAGCTCTGGCGTCGTGCGATGAAGTATCGCCGCTGCGGCTCTCCGCTTTCGACGAAATATTGACGCGCCAGTTTGAGCGCAGCCTCGATCGCCTCCGAGCCGCCGCTGAGGAACAATACGTGGCCGATGCCGTCCGGCGCGTGCGCGACAAGATCATCCGCCAGCTCCTCGGCAACTTGCGTGGTGAAGAAGCTCGTATGCGCGTAGGCGAGCTTGTCGACCTGCTCGCGCATGGCGCGGAGCACGTCCGGATGCGAGTGCCCGAGGCAGGACACCGCCGCGCCCCCCGAGGCGTCGATGTATTCCTTGCCCGCGCTGTCGCGAATGGTGATTCCGTGACCGCTCACCGCGAACGGATAGGAATGTGCGATTCGGCGATGAAGGACATGAGTCATGATCGCGACCGCCTGTTCCGAGGCCGAACCATGAACGTATCAAAGGCGGCGAGCTGTTTTTCGCTGGCTGCGATGGCGGCAAGCGTCTGCGAGCCGCGGCGGGCGGCGACGAGGGCGGCGAGGCACTCTACGGCCGCGAACGCCGGAGCCATGGTGTGGAAAAACGACGGAGTCTCGGTGCGCACGATCAGCGTCTCTTCAGCGAGTGCCGCGAGCGGCGACATTTCACTGTCGGTGACGGCGACGATGCGCACCCCCCGGGCGCGCGAGTAGCGCGCGGCGTGAACGGTGTGGCGGGTATAGGGCTTGACGGAAATCGCCAGCATCACGTCGGCGGAGCCGATCGTGCGCAGCAGGTCGACGCCCGTCCCGCCGGCGCCGTCGACCAGCACGGACGACGCGCCGAACAGCGAGCGCACGTAGTGGAAGATATAGGCGACCGCAAAGCTCGATCGCAACCCGAGACAGAACACCCGCTCGGCGCCTGCGATCAGCTTCGCCGCGGCGGTGAAGCGCTCGATCGATTCCGCCGAGGTCAATGCCTGCAGGTGGTGCGCAAGCGAGGACAGCACATCGTGCACCAGGGCGGCGTCGCCCTCGGTGTCGCGCCGTTGCAGAAGCTCCTCGGCACGCGCGCGGAAGCTTTCCGGCCGCCGCCGCACCGCCTCGGCGTAGAGCTTGCGGATCTCGTCATAGCCCTTGAGGCCGATGCGCTGGGCGAGCCGGGTCATCGTCGCGGGTGCCACGCCGGCGCGGCGCGCCTGCTCGCGCGTAGTCAGGAGCGCGACATCGGCGGGATGGTCGATCACCCAGCGCGCGGCCTCCTGCAATTGCGGCGACAGGCCGTCGAACCCGGACTTCAGCAAGCCGACGAGCGCTGCATCTCCCATGCTCGAGCTTTATCGGGTCGCAGCCGTCCCTGCAACAAACGTTTCACATGGAGGCAATCCGATCTGAATGTTTCAGAAAGCCCAATGGACGCGAAACGTGCCGGGTTCCCGCCCTGGCCGGCAAGCTCAAGTCACTCGGAGCCGTCCCGCAAAAATGCGGCGATTTCCCCATCCGCCCTCAGCTCGGCCAGGTCCGCCTCGCCCGGCAAATGCGGCTTGTCGCGCGTCGCGTTCACCATGCACAAAAAGCCCAGCGGCTCGTCGGAGGTGGCGCGGAACTGGTGCCAGGTCCAGGCCGGGACCGTGACGAGGTCGTAGGTCTCCACGGCCCGCACCGCATTGCCGACGAGGCAATGGCCGCGGCCGCGCAGGATCAGGACGCCGTGCATGTGCTCGTGGCGCTCTAGCGAGGAAAAGCCGCCGGGCTGAACCTCGAAATAGCGCAATTCGCCGGCAAGGTCCGGGTCGGAGAACAGGATTTGGCGCGATACCGCCTTGAACAAAGCCCGATCGTCTTCCTTGTAAGGGAGGCACTCCACCCCCTCCCAGCGGTAATCCCGCTCCGCCCTGCGGTGGATCGCCTTGCCGCGCGCGACCGTGCTCTCATCCATGTCCATGCCTCTCGACCGCGGCCACGAAGGCGGCGGTCGCCTCGACCAGGCGCTCGCGCTCGGCCAGGAGCGCGCCGCCGATCAGCAACATCGTATCCTTCCCGTAGAAATCAAGCATCTCCGGAACCCGTTCGAGGCTCATGCCGCCCGCCGGGGTAGGCATGCTCGGGCGCATGCCGGCCCGATCCGCCAGCGCGGCGCGGGCGATCGCCCGGCAGGTCTCGGGCGAATAGCCGAACCGGCCGCCATGATTGGGGAACACGACCGCGTCCGCCCCGAGCAGGCGGAACAGGGTTCCGAACAGGAAGGCCGGATCGATCCGCGCCGCCCCTGCCATGGCCGGATGGGCGACGAACGCGAGGTCGGGATTGTCGCGCACCAGCCGGTGAAAATTGGACAGGCCAGAAATCATGGGCGCGACCATCAGGGTGTCGATTCCGAACTCCCGGGCGACGGCGGCCTGCCGGCGCATGCAATCGAGGTCGCCCGACAGGCTCGGCACATAGCGCGCCGCATGGCCAATCGCCTGCTCGACCGCCCGCAGCGCCGGCGCAATTGCTTGAACGCGCGCCGCAAACGGTGAATACGCCTGGTCGGCGAGACCGTGGTCGTCCTTGATGTAATCGACGCCGCCCCGCGCGAATTTTTCCGCCAAGGCCGCGAGCTTCTCGGGCGGCAGGCCCTGCGGTTTCAGCGCCGAGCAGGTCAGGGCGCGGGCGCGGGCGCCGACTTTTTGGCGCAATCCGGAGAGCCCGTGGCGCGGACCGCCGAACCATTTCATGAGCTCGGCCGGAATTTCGGCGTCGTGCAACACGACATCGTCGTGGATCGACGTGTTGCCGAACAGCATGTTGACGAGCTGGCCGGGGTCTTGCCCGACGGTCTCGGCCGCAAGCGCGATGCGCACCTCGAAGATGCCCTCTTCCCGCGGCTCGATCGCAACGACCCGGCCGACGATGCTCGACAAGATGTAATCGTCCTCGATCGCCGACACCGGCATTTCGACGCTCTGCTCGACCGCGATGGCACGGGCGCGGTCCTCGATCGAGGAGGCATCGGAGCGGACGCGATAGACGGCTGCCAATCCCGGGGACATGGATGATCAGGCGCGTATTTTGTGGCGAGGAATCGGCAATCTGGCCGACTGGAGTGGGGCCCCTCAGTCGTTGGGGCCCGGCCGTTCTATCAATGTGTAGGAAGATTGGGCAGCCGAATTCAATTGGCCCATTTTTCGCCGACAGACTTCGCAATAGACGCTCTCGCCGTCGTTGCCACCCGACGCGACGGCGCGGACGGCATATCGCGCCCCGCAATGGGCGCAGCCAAAACTGCGGTCGGATCCGATTCCCCAGCTTCGGGCCATGCGGCATCGTATTGGCCGCGAGGCGATTCGCCACGACCCTGGGCGCCCTGCGCGGGCTCGATCAACAGGATTGAACGGGAGCGGTATCATGATGTCGGTCTGACAGCGGGCGATCCGTTCGATGCCGCGCCGCAATATCGATCTTCGCCTCGGCGCAGCCGTGCGGCTTTGACGAATCGCCACGCGCCATGGCTAAACTGGGCGGGGCTGGCTCGAAAATGAACGTCATCGTCTTCGCCTCGCGCAAGGGCGGCAGCGGGAAGAGCATGCTGGCTGCCCATGTCGCCGCGCTTGCCGGCAAGCGCGCGTCCTGCCTGTTGATCGATGCCGATCCGCAAGGCTCGCTCACGCTCTGGCACAAGCTGCGCGGCAGCGTCGAGCCGGCGCTCAGGAACGGCAGCCGCGGCGTCGCCGAGATCGTCAAGGCCGCCAAGCGCGAGTACGAATGGGCGTTCGTCGATACCCCGCCCAACATGTCGGCCGTGGTGGCCGACGCCATCCGGACCGCCACCCTCGTCATCATTCCGGCTCGGCTCGCCGTGTTCGATCTGGCGGCGATCAAGGAAACGATCGAGCTCGCGCGGGGCAACCGCGTGCCCTACGCGGTCGTCATCAACGCGGCCCCGGGTGTGGGCCGGCCAGATCACCAACCGGGCGGATTACGGCTATGCGCTGGGCACCGGGCAGGGCGTGACCGAGTTCGACCCCCGCTCGCAAGCCGCGGCCGAGATCGTCTCGCTGTGGTCGGCAATCGACCGCTCGGTGAAAGCGATCCACGGCCTCTACCGCAACGCCGGCGCCATGCACCGGGTGGCGGCGTGACCCTCTCGGCACCCCCGCAGCCCGAATGGAGCGAAGCGCAATCCGGCTTGGGCGCCCGCGGATAGTCGCGGATCGCGCGCCACTGCGCGGCGCTCCATCCGGGCTACAGGGCCTATCTTGGCCGCGCGCTCTTCGCCAACAGATCGAGGTTGTTCTGGATATACGGATTGCCCGGATCGAGGTCGCGAGCGGCCACGAGCTTCTCCCGGGCGTGGCGGTAATCGCCCCGCAGCAGATAGG
>VAZU01000225.1 GCA_005884745.1 Alphaproteobacteria bacterium | reverse complement strand
GATGACGTCCATGGGCTTCGGCCGCAGCAAGAGGCCGGGGCTGCATCCGGCAACGCGGGCGCAGGCAATATAGCCGGGCCCGAGGCGTCCTGCACTCGCCATGAGAATTTAGCGGCGCGGCCTCCAGATCGGAGAGCCGGCCGTCGGAGGCGTAAAAACGACCACCCTCCGTCGGCTTGCGCCGACGGATGATCCCGATCCTCCGGTCAAAGCGCCGAACGGGCGCCGGTCGCCGTCGCCCTCAGCCTCGAGCCGCCCGCCGTTCCCGGCGGCGGTCCGCCGGCTGGTAGGCGATCCGGCTGTGATAGCCGCAGTACGGCATGCCCATCACCGCCTTGCCGCCGCAGAAGAAGAAATCCGGCTGTCCCGGGTCCCCGATCGGCCAATGGCATTTTTCGTCATTGAGCTCGACCAGCGAGCAACGCTGACCGATCGGGATGATGTTGTCGATCAGCTCCGGCTCGGGCTCGAGGTCGTATTCATAGGCGGAGCGCGTCGCGAGAGCGGTATTGCCGCGTACCGCGGCTCGCATGCTCCGGAACAAGTGAGAAGATGACCGCGGCTTGCGCGGCCGGCTCACTGAGGAGGAAGGCGTTTTGGCACGCCCCGACAGTCCGAGCCGGTGCACCTTGCCGATCACCGCATTGCGCGTGACGCCGCCAAGCTCGGCCGCGATCCGACTGGCCGAAAGCCCATCCGCCCACAGCTTCTTTAGAAGCTCCACCCGTTCGTCAGTCCACATTTGGCCTCTCCATCAACGAAGCATCGTCGAAGGCCGGGTTCGCCCGGCCGAATCGCCCATCGTTTCGTCCGAGGGCCAGTCGGGCCGCCGGACGGCACGCTCTACTCGATGGAACTCAGGAAACGGTCCGCCGCAAAACGAGATGTCGTACCTGAGAGTTTCAAGGGTACAATATGGCGGGTCTCCCGCGCAAGAGTCGGGCCGGCGATCCGGCCGGTTCCTGCCCCGTTTTCCCCAGCAATGTCCCGCGAACGGCCTGGGGCCGGGGCGAGGCGGCGTGTTGACAGCGGACCGGCCCACAATAAAATGCTTGAATCGTGCCGCCCGCGGAGGCGGCACATTTCATTTCGGCACTCCGCTTGCGTTGGACGGATCGTGACCTCGCATCTCTTGCCCGCCTACGCGCGCGCCAATCTCGCCTTCGAGCGGGGTGACGGCGCTTGGCTCATCGCGACGGACGGCGAGCGCTATCTCGATTTCGCGTCCGGCGTGGCGGTGAACGCGCTCGGTCACGCGCATCCGCATCTGGTCAAGGCGCTCGGCGAGCAGGCGCAGAAGCTCTGGCACGTCTCCAACCTGTTCCGCATTCCGGAGGGAGAGCGGCTCGCCGAACGGCTGTGCGCGGCGACGTTCGCCGACCTGGTGTTCTTCGCCAATTCCGGCGCCGAGGCACTCGAATGCGCGATCAAGACCGCGCGCAAGTATCACGCGGTCGGCGGCCAGGCCGAGCGCTTTCGGATCATCACCTTCGAGGGGGCGTTTCACGGCCGCACGCTGGCGACGCTCGCGGCGGGCGGGCAGCAGAAATACCTGGAAGGGTTTGGTCCGCCGCTCGAAGGCTTCGATCAGGTACCGTTCGCGGATCTCGAGGCGGTCAAGCGCAAGCTCGGGCCGGAGACCGCGGCGATCCTGATCGAGCCGATCCAGGGCGAGGGCGGGGTGCGCATCGCTTCGCCGCAAATCCTGAAAGAGCTGCGCGCTCTGTGCGATCAGCACGGGCTGTTGCTGGTGCTCGATGAGGTTCAGACCGGCATCGGGCGCACCGGCGAGCTGTTCGCCTATCAGCGCGCCGGGATCGCGCCGGACATCATGGCGATTGCCAAGGCGATCGGCGGCGGCTTCCCGCTCGGCGCCTGCCTGGCCACCGGTGAAGCCGCGAAAGGCATGACGCCCGGCACCCACGGCTCGACCTTCGGCGGCAATCCGCTGGCCATGGCGGCCGGCAACGCCGTGCTCGACGTGGTGCTGGCGCCCGGCTTTCTCGACCGCGTGCGGCGGACCGCGATCTTGTTCAAACAGCGGCTCGCCGAGCTCAAGGATCGGCATCCGGCGGTGATCGCCGAAGTGCGCGGCGAGGGGCTTCTGCTCGGGCTGCGCGCGCTCACGCCGAGCGCCGAGCTCGTCGATGAGTTGCGCGCCGAGAAGCTGTTGACCGCCGCCTCGGGTGAAAACGTGGTCCGCCTGCTGCCGCCGCTCATCATCGGCCAGGCGGAGATCGCCGAGGCGGTGGCCATGATCGACCGGGCCTGCACGCGCATTGCGCGGGCGCACGACCAACCGCGAAAGGAGGGAGTGGTGGGGTGAGCGACATTCGCCACTTCCTGGATCTGATCGACGTGGCGCCCGCCGAGCTACGGGCGATCATCGACGCCAGCCGCGCCATGAAGGACGCGCGCCGCCGCCATTCCGGCTCGATGCATCAGCCGCTCGCCGGCAGGACGCTGGCCATGATCTTCGACAAGCCCTCGACGCGCACCCGAGTATCTTTCGACGTCGCCATGCGTCAGCTCGGCGGCGAAGCGATCTTGCTCACCGGTCAGGAAATGCAGCTGGGAAGGGGCGAGACCATCGCCGATACCGCCCGCGTGCTGTCGCGCTACGTCGATGCGATCATGATCCGCATTCTCGATCATGACACGCTGATCGAGCTCGCGCGGCATGCGACCGTACCGGTGATCAACGGGCTGACCCGGCTCTCCCATCCCTGCCAAGTGATGGCCGACGTGCTGACCTTCGAGGAGCACCGCGGCTCGATCCGCGGCCGCACCGTCGCCTGGAGCGGCGACGGCAACAACGTGCTGGCATCGTGGATGCACGCGGCGCAGCGCTTCGATTTCCGGCTCAATGTGGCGACGCCGCCCGAACTCGCGCCGAGCCGGCCGCTGCTCGACTGGGCAAGCCGGTCCGGCGCCGCAATCGTCATCGGCCATGATCCGGAGCGCGCGGCGGCCGGGGCCGATTGCATCGTGACCGACACCTGGGTGTCCATGGGGGACAAGGATGGCGAGCGCCGGCACAATTTGCTCAAGCCGTATCAGGTCAACCGGCGGCTGCTGGCGCGAGCGAAACCCGACGCCCTGTTCATGCATTGCCTCCCGGCGCATCGCGGCCATGAGGTCACCGACGAGGTGATCGACGGGCCGCAATCCGTGGTGTTCGACGAGGCGGAAAACCGACTTCACGCCCAGAAGGGCATCCTCGCCTGGTGCCTGGAAACGGCCGCACCATGAGCCAGATCGCCATTCCCGTGCGCGCTCCGGCGCCGACGTCCGCCGACGACACCATCCTGCCGTTCGAGGTCGCCGCCCTCGACCTGCGGGGCCGGGTCGTGCGGCTCGGCGCCGCCGTCGACGAGCTGCTGACCCGGCACCAGTATCCGGTTCCGGTCGCGAAGCTTCTGGGCGAGGCCGCGGTGCTGACGATCCTGCTCGGCTCCTCGCTCAAGCTGCAGGGCCGCTTCATTCTCCAGACCCAGACCGACGGGCCGGTGCGCATGCTGGTGGTCGATTACACCACGCCGGATCGGGTCCGCGCTTGCGCCCAATACGATGCCGCGCGCGTTGCGGCAGCTATCGATGCCGGCGCGGCGTCGACCGGGGTCCTGATCGGACGCGGGCACCTGGCCATGACCATCGACCGCGGGCTCGACCGCAGCCGCTACCAGGGCCTGGTGGCACTCGATGGCGGCAGCCTGGAGGATGCGGCGCACGAATATTTCCGCCGCTCGGAACAGATTCCGACCCGGGTTCGTCTCGCCGTGGCGGAGGAACTGCGCGGCGGGCCGCAGGGGGTCTGCCATCGCTGGCGCGCCGGCGGCATTTTGGCGCAATTCCTGCCGCGTGCGCCGGAGCGCATGCGGGGGCCCGATCTCGATCCCGGCGACGCTCCGGCCGGTATTGCGGTGCACGCGGGGCAGGGCGTGATCGAGGACGATGCCTGGGTCGAAGGCCGCGCCCTGGTCGAGACCGTGGAAGATCTGGAACTGATCGACCCGGCCATATCCAGCGAGCGACTGCTCTATCGCCTGTTCCATGAGCGCGGCGTGCGGGTGTTTCGCAGCGCCAGCATCCAGGCCCGATGCTCGTG
>VAZU01000224.1 GCA_005884745.1 Alphaproteobacteria bacterium | reverse complement strand
CAAGGTCGGCGACGAACTCGTATCGACGAAATTCCACAATTCGATCACCCGCGGCTTCGCCGCCGGCGACGACCCGAACGTGGCGGTGTGCCTGCTTCCGGGCACCGAGCTCGCGTTCGAGAGCGACGTGGAATACGACCCTGCGCTCGGCTCCTTCCTCCCGAACCGAAAAGTGGGGGAAAAAGTCGCGCGTTTCCGCAAGGTCAATAACGATCAGCCGCACGTCCATCATGACGCGCTGGAATTCCCTGGCGGCCAGATCGTGCTGCTCACGCGTTTGTGTGAAGGCCAGCGCGCGAAAGTGCTGCAATTGCCTGCCTCCCCGCAGGTCGCAATCGAGACCAACGAGGCGAGGCCGGTTGCTCTGGCCGAGACCTGATCGGCTGCGTGCCGGTGGGTTCTCCATGCAGAAGAGCCTTTCGGGTGGCCGAGGGCTCTTCTGACACGCGCTTGGGTCGAGCGCCGGGGGTTGCCCCGGATGCGCGGGCGGGTGCGTACATGGCGGCGCGCTCGTAGCAGGGCAGTAGCAGGGCATCGAAACTGCCAGAATTCCCTTCCGCTGCCGCGGACCGGATGGGCCGCGGCTTCCATGTGCCACGGAAATTTGTCTAACCGGCTGTTTTCGGCCGACACGGGCCGGCGTTGCTCCCGTCCTGGGCGGGCGAAGTGTTTTGCGCCGGGGGCGCCGATCCCCGCCCGAGCTCCCGATGCTCGCGGCAGGCCAGGAAACAAAAACCGGCTCTGGCCGAGGCCAGAACCGGTTCCAGTCGAATGGTCCAGTTATGGACTCTCCTTAGCCCGCTCGCCGTTCCCGAGCGCTGTGCCGCAACGTCGCAGGCATGAGCCGCTCACCGAGAATGGATTGCCGGTGCGAGCACCAGCCGATGACGCGCCTTCGTCCGCCGCGCGCGTTAACCGCGTTTGTTAGTCCGGCCTCAAGGCCACTGCCCAGCCGCCGCCGCAATCGCTTTTGCGAGTGCCGTTGCCACACCGGCATAGCTCCAGTCGTTTTGGTGAAGCTGTACTCCGTCGGGTTCCCGATTGATCGTCTGATCAAACGGAATCCGCTCGATCACATTCCAATAATCCATCAGCGCGAACCGGCGAAACACATTGGCGCCCGCCTCCTTGGCTGCCTCGGTGATGAATGCGACCATTCGCTCGGCCTCCGTGGGATATTGCAGGACCGCGGGAGCGTACTGGAGATCCATAAGAACGATATCCATGGACATGTCTTTTAGCCGCTTCAGTCCCTCACGAATGGCGGCGGCCACTTGCAACAGATCGTACTGTTTCCAAACCGCGTTCGTTCCTACCTGCCAGACCACAAGAGCTGGCTTTTCATCGATCACGTCCTTCTGAAATCGCGCCAACTCGTCGCCCGCTTCCTCCCCGCCGATACCTTTGTTTTCGATCGTGATCGAGACCTTGGGATATCGCTGGCTCAGCTCGATTTCGAGCCGGGACGGGTAGGACCGCTGCGATGAGCTCGCCCCGACGCCTCGCGTCGAGGAGGAACCGATCGCGACGATCTTGACCTGGCGCTGGCGAATAGCTTCCGCCGAATGCACGAGCTGGTGCTCGAAGCGGATCAGCTCGGCCGGTGTTTCGTAGATTTCCGGCATTTCTTCGCCTCGCGATGCGCCTCACGCCGCGCGGCGCACCTCGTCGACCAGCGTCCGGTACGACAGCGCCTCGGCGAGGTGGATGCGACCGACGTTTTCCGCGCCGTCGAGATCGGCGAGCGTGCGTGCGACGCGCAGCACGCGGTGATAGCCGCGTGCGGAGAGCCGCATCGCCTCGGCGGCGTCGCGCAACAGTTTCAGCCCGGCGCCGTCGGGCGTCGCGATCGCCTCGAGCACGGGGCCTTGCGCCTGGGCGTTGGTGCGCACGCCCGCGAGCCCGAGCGCGGCATAGCGTCGTGCCTGGAGTTCGCGGGCGGCGGCAACGCGCGCGCCGACTTCGCGGCTACCCTCGGCGGGCGGCGGCAGAATCAGGTCGGCGGCACTCACCGCCGGGACCTCGATGTGCAGGTCGATGCGGTCCATCAGCGGCCCGGAAATGCGCGCCTGATAGTCCGCCGCGCAGCGCGGGTTGGGTCCGCGGTTGCAGGAGAACCCCGGCTCGTTGGCGCGCCCGCAGCGGCACGGATTCATGGCAGCGACCAGCATCAGGCGCGACGGATAGGTCACGCGGTGATTGGCCCGCGAGATCAAAACTTCGCCGGTCTCGATCGGCTGGCGCAGCGCGTCGAGCACGTGCGCCTGGAATTCCGGGAACTCGTCCAGGAACAGCACGCCGTGATGCGCGAGCGAGACTTCGCCCGGCTTGGCGCGTAAGCCGCCGCCGACCAGCGCCGCCATGCTGGCGGAATGATGCGGGCTGCGGAACGGCCGCCGGCTCGACAGCGCCCCTTCGGCGATCTCGCCGGCGACCGAGGCGACCATCGAGACTTCGAGCAGCTCCTGCGGGGCGAGCGGCGGCAGGATCGAGGGTAGCCGCGCGGCCAGCATCGATTTTCCCGCGCCGGGCGGGCCGACCATCAGCAGATTGTGGCCGCCGGCCGCCGCGATTTCGAGCGCGCGCTTGGCGCTCTCCTGACCCTTGATGTCTTTGAGATCGAGTGGCGCGTCCTCGATCTCGCGCACCTTCGGCGCCGGCCGGGACAGCACCTGGGTTCCCTTGAAATGATTGGCGAGCTGGATCAGCGATTGCGCGGCGATGATCTCCATCTCTGGGCTCGCCCAGGCGGCTTCGGGTCCGCACGCGAACGGGCAGATCAGGCCTTCGCCGCGGGAATTGGCGCCGATCGCGGCCGGAAGCACGCCCGCGACCGCCGCGATCGAGCCGTCGAGCCCGAGCTCGCCGAGCACGGTAAAGCCCGCGACCGCGTCGTGCGGGATCGCGCCGATCGCCGCCATCAAGCCGATCGCGATCGGCAGGTCGTAATGGCTGCCTTCCTTGGGCAGGTCCGCGGGCGCGAGATTGACGATGATGCGCCGGGCCGGTAGCGCCAGCCCCGAGGCGACGAGCGCGCCGCGCACCCGTTCCCGCGCCTCCGAGACCGCCTTGTCGGGCAGGCCGACGATGATGAAGGCCGGCAGCCCGGGCGCGACCCCGACCTGGACATCGACGGCGCGCGCCTCGATGCCTTCGAATGCGACGGTAGAGACGCGCTGCACCATGCGGGGCCCCCGCGCATCAGAGTAGCGGAGGATGCCGGGGGCGGCAAGAACAATCCGAGAACAACGCGATCCGAAGGAGCCGGGATTACGGGGCTCGTGTGCCCGATGGATCGACGGGCATTCCGTTGCGGTCCGAACCGCGTGCCGCAGCCGAACACCCATTTCACCGACCGTGAGCAAACTAGTAGGAAACCCCATGATACGGCGGCACCAAGCAAATACATTCTTTTGATCGCGCCGTTATTGCACCTATGGAGAATTATGTTCTAATCCGCATTAGATGTAGGTGCCGGGCCGATCGGGCCCGATGCTCCAAGCGAGCCGCGGCATGAAAATTTCCCCGATCCCGAAGACCGCGCCCTTTGCCGAGGACGAGATCGAGGTTCTCAACCGGGTCGTGGGACCGGCGAGCGCCACCCAGCGCGCGTGGCTTGCCGGCTTCCTGGCTGGGCTCGACGCTGCCCATGCGGCGCCGCAGCCCGCCGCGCCGCCCCAGGCCGCGGAGCCGCTGACCATCCTCTACGCCACCGAGTCGGGCAATGCCGAGCGGCTCGCCTCCGACGTGGCGAAATCGGCGCGCAAGCTCGGCTTCAAGCCGATGCTCGTCGACATGGCCGATCTCGAGCTTGTGAATCTCGCGAAGGCCCGCCGTCTCGTGGTGATCGCGTCGACCTGGGGCGAGG
>VAZU01000223.1 GCA_005884745.1 Alphaproteobacteria bacterium | reverse complement strand
TTTTGGCTGGCGCGCGCCGGTTCGGTCGCGCTGGGCTTACCCTGCACGCTGCGCAAGGCTCTATGTCGGGCGTATGCGGCTTCAGGCGAAAGCAGCCGCGCCGCGTCGATCGTCAAGCTGGCGAATGACGAGATCCGCATTGGCTCCGGCCAGATCGGCAGGCTCCGACAACGGATGGGCCTCGCAGGCACCGGATCCAGCTAGCGAGACTCTCATCGTCAGCTTCGTCCCGCCCGTGTCGCGAGAGCTGCGAGCTTACAATGCGCACGTTCAGAAAATCATCGATGCCTAATGCTTCACCGGCGAGGGTTGCTCGCGACCGCATCGCGGCCGCGGCGCGCAGGACCGCTCAGGCACTTGCGATTTTCGTCGCGATGGGCGTCTTGTTTGGGAACGAAGCCGCGACGGCACGGCCTTCGCCCATCAACAGGATCGTAACTCAAACAGGGCCCGCGCATACGTCCCGGCATGACCGGCGACCCGCTTCGCCCGCCCAGGCAATCGAACGAATTTCTTCCGAACCGTTCGGGCTGCCGACGGTCGAAGCGCTGGAGGGTCCGCTTGTAACGAGGTGGCGCGGCGTCGAAAGAGAAATCCGTCGGGATGAGCTGCTTCTTGCGCGTTGCGCCACGGATCGGTCATGCGGTTCGGCCCCGGCTCTACGGTTGATGGACATCGTCGATGCGGCGCGTCGACGCGAGGGTCGCTCGCGGGTCGGGGAGATCAACCGGGCGGTCAATCTGGCAATTCGTCCGATGAGCGACGTTGCGCAATACGGAGTGCCCGACCTGTGGACCGCGCCGATTCAGACGTTAACGGCCGGTGCCGGCGACTGTGAAGACTATGCCATCGCCAAATACGTCGCACTCGAGGAGGCCGGAGTCGCCGAGGAGGATCTTCGCCTAGTCGTCGTGCGGGATACGCGACGGCGGGAAGATCATGCCGTGGTCGCGGTGCGCTTGGACGGCCGCTGGCTGGTACTGGATAATCGCTGGCTCGCCCTCGTCGAAGACGTCGAGCTCGAGACCTACCTTCCAATGTTCGGGATGAATCGCGAGGGCGTGAGACGCTTCGTCGCCGCCCAACAGCGCGTCTTTTCTCGAGGCGCGACAGAGCCGGCTCCGGCACCTCTGCGCTCGCAAAAGCAGCCGCTCGAGCACGCTTCGTGACCATCGGACTGAGAGGGGAAATGGCAACCCCACCCGACAACATAATCAATTCGATGCACGAAACGTTTCTCCTCGTGATCATCGCGTTCATCGCCTTCGCGCTTATCGCCGCCGCCAACGGAGCGTACACGAGCGACGCTTGTCGCCCGCGCGACCAAGCGAGCGACATCCGGTCGGGCCACGAGACCATGATGGCTACGCCGCAACAGCACGCCAATGGCGCGGGAGAGAGAATGTAGTCCGATGAAGCTCGGCGCGCTTCACTCAGGACAAATCATTGATGATCCCTGTCGCGCATCGTCGGAGCGAATTGGACAACAAGGAGGCACCTATGAAGATCGAGTTTCTGTCCTTCCTCGAGTGGTCGCTGCAATTATCGATCTTGCTCAACGTTTTCATGGCCGGGTTGTGCGGGTTACTGGTCTATCAGGACCGGAAAGCAAGATAGTGATATTGCCGCGTTCGGATCATGCTTGCGATATTCGCCTGTAACAGACGCATGATGGCCGCGCTCGGTGGTCGAGCGCCTTGCCTTCACGGCCCCGACCGGAGATCGGCGCAATTGCGCAACAATTTGAGCAAGTGACGACGATCGCCGAGTGAGCGCGATGAGTATCATGTTGTTCGCAGATGTCGCGGAAACCAGTGCCTTATCGGGTAGCGCTTCAATGTCGTACAAGATTCTGCTGTTGTTCGCGCTCTTTGCGCCCATTATGCTCGTTGCGGCGGGCCGTTGGACCCATGTTGCAGACCGAAACAAGCTTCAGGCAAGAGCCCGGGCCTCGTGGCAGCTGCCGAGCACGAGGTCCAATCGACCACCTTGCGACGCCGAGCAACCTGGAAATCCGAATTTCAAGCCTACGCCAGTAACGCCGTTTGTTGAGGCGTGAACTTTCGAGTGCAGCAAGCATTGCAGCCGACAGGAACGGCAAGCTCTGCACCAACAGTGCTCCGGCGAAGAAATAATTGGCGCTGATCTGGTCGTAATTGGTGATCCACACGGCGGTCGCGCCAGCCACGAGCAGCCCGCCCATCGTGACCTCCCACGACGCCGCAAATCCGACGCTGCGGTCGCCCCTACCGCCTTTGGCAGTGCGGTGGAATCGCTTCTGATCACGCCCTATCGCTGCGTGAGCGATCGCGCTGGCCACGGTCCATTGCACCGACGTGGCCGCGAACAGGGCGCCAGCTGCGGCTCGGAGCGGACTATCGACTCGCAGCCGATACGCGATCGAAAAATGCAGCAGCGAGAGCATGAAGGCAACGATCGTCGGCAGCATCAGGATCGTGTCAGGGATGGCGAGGCCAAAGAAGATGACGAGCGGGACCCACACGAGATTGAGCATGGCGGCGGCAACGGCGATGGTTTCGCCGCCCAGCCAGCGCAACCAGCCGATCACGAACTCGCGCTTCTGGTCGTGGTCGAGCCGGCTTGCGCCGGGCAGGAAGCGGCGCCAATGCTTCTTCAGGATCTGCGCTCCGCCACAGGCCCAGCGATAGCGTTGTTTCTTGAACGCCTCGTAGCTCTCCGGCAGTAGTCCCCATCCATAGCGCCGGTTGGTATAATGGGCACGCCAGCCGAGTTCCAGGATGGTGAGGCCGAGGTCAGTGTCCTCACAGATCGTGTCGCTCGACCAACGGCCCGCGGCCTCGAGCGCGGCCCGTCGAATCAAGCACATGGTGCCGTGCATAATGATGGCATTGGTCTCGTTGCGCTGGACCATGCCGACGTCGAAGAAGCCGGCATATTCGCTATTCATGGCGGCGTGCACGATGCTGCGATCACCGTCTCGGTGATCCTGCGGTGCCTGCACAAGCGCCACGCTCGAATCGTAGAAGGTCGGGATGAGATCTTTCAGCCAGTCTGGATGCACTACATAATCGGCATCGAGCACGCCGATGATCTCAGCATCGGCAGCCGTGTTCGCCAAAGCAAGGTTCAAGGCACCGGCTTTGAAGCCTTCGAGCTTCTCCACGTAGATAAATTTGAAGCGCTCGCCGAGAGCTCGGCAATACTCCTCGATCGGACGCCACAACGAGGGCTCTGGCGTGTTGTTGATGACCACCACGCACTCGTAATTCGAATAACGCAGGCGTGCGACCGCATCGAGTGTGAGCTTGAGCATATCCGCAGGTTCGCGGCGGGCCGCAATATGGATCGAGACCTTCGGTGCGAAGCCCTCGCGCGCTGCCACCGAGGCAGGCAGCATCCGGCGCGGCTCCGGTCCCAACGCGACCGCGGCAAGCTCTTCCAATCGCGCCAGCGCCATCGCGATCAGGAGCGCCAGCAGGGCGAGCCCCGGCCCGAACGCGACCGCCTCGCCGGGTGTGAAATAATGGCTATGCCAGTACGCCAGCACGGTCGCGCACCAGGCGCCGGCCGCATGTGCCGAGATCGCGAGCACCGCGGCTTGTCCGAACGTGGCGCCGGACAGCGCGAAAACCGGCAACGACAACAGGATTCCACCGAGAACTGCGACTGCTGCTGTCCTCCAACGATCGGCGTTGCCGACGGCTCCAACCCAGGCGAATTTGGGCTGCAGCGAGGCGCTGAATATGCCCCAATACGGCCCCACGCTGCCCTCGAACACCTTCCCGGGCTGGTCGATTGCTTCGACGATGTTGTAATCGATGCCGGCCGCGTCCGCGCGCGTGACGAAGTCGCGCAGCACTTTGGCCTGCTCGCCGCGCCCCGGCATGGCGTTCTTTATGTTGTGCCCGCCGCTCGGCCAGCCGAATTCGCCGATAACGATAGGCTTGCCCGGAAAGGCTGCGTGCAGCTTGTTATAGATGAGCAGCGCCTGATCGACCGCGATCTTGTCGGAGAATCCTTCCCAGTACGGGATGATGTGGGCAAAGATGCAGTCAACCGCGTTTGCAAGCTCGGGGTGCTCGAGCCAGACGGGCCATTGTTCGGCGGTGGTGACCGGGACCGGGCTCTCGCGTTTGACGCGCTCGAGCAGTCGAATCATGTAGTCGGCCGTATGCTCGCGGCGGAAGATCGTTTCGTTGCCGACGATGAGCCGCGTGACATTGGGGTTCTGTCGGGCAACTTGAATGGACGAGCGGATTTCGCGTTCGTTGCGCGCCTCGTCGTTGCCGATCCAGGCGCCCATGCCGACATTGAGCCCGAACTCATTGGCAATCGCGGGGACGAGCTCGAGGCCGCCGGTCGAGGCATAAGTGCGCACGGCCTTTGTCTGACGCGCGA
>VAZU01000222.1 GCA_005884745.1 Alphaproteobacteria bacterium | reverse complement strand
ACTACTGGTGTGAACGGTTCACGACCGGCCGTCTCAAGTGCCAACATCCGATCGGTGGACCGCAAGGGACAGGTAATACGCAGCGTCGCGGCTGCTTACGCGATCTTGCTGGTGCTTATTGCTTCTTGCGGCAATCCGACTATCGGCGCGTCGATGCTGTGGTGGCGCGATGGCGTGCCGACGCCGGCACGAGCCGTGCCGTTTGGTCGCGCATCGCTGCCCTGACCTGACTGTCGAGGTCCGGATTCTATGCGGAAAGCCGGAGTGGATCACTTGGCAACAACCAAGCTGCCGAGGAGAAGTCGCGCTTCACCTCCGTTCACCCGGCCGATTCGATCTCCCCAAAAAACAGCGCGCTGCCTCCGATTGGACCGCCGGAAATCGCGCCAAGCAACGGCAAGTAGGCGGAGCCGACCCCGCCCGCCCAACCAGTTGGACTTCTGTCTTCAACAAATTCCGTCCTTTATCGGATTCCCAGCGAGTCCGGCTGCCCCGAATTGCCGAGGGGCGAGAGCTGCTGCACCGGATTGCCCGGCTGTACCGGGGTGAGCTGCGGACCCGGATCGTTGAATTGTGGTGTGATAGGATTTGGCACCTCGGCCGGAACGCCGCTCAGCCCCCCAAGGGCCGGATGCGGTGTGGATCCTCCAGATCGTGGTGCCGCCCACGCAGGCTGGGTCAGCAGGAATACGACTGCGAGGAAAGCCAATGGACGATGGACTCTCATGGTCAACTCCTGATCTTGAATAGCCGGCCCAGCCCAAGGAGCGTCGACGCCTGCTGCGGCCGGTTCTGCCGGGATGTATGCTGCCGAGAAAATAGCGCTATCGCGATTTTGCCGGGTGTAACGTGAAATTGCGCCGAAGTGGCCGCATTTACCGCCCAGCTACCGCTTCCCTCACCCAGCGTTCGAGGTCGCGGAAATTCTGGCGCAATTGGTCAAGGGCAAAACCCAGCGCGAAGATGCGCTCCACCGTGTCGATCGGCAGATCTCGTGTAAGGCCCTCGCGCCGAACAGCGGTGAACGCATCGGCGTAGTCGTCGAGGGCTGCTTCGGCGGCATCGAGCGGCGGCGGATCGCGCCCGGCGGCCAGCGCTTCTCCACTCCGGCGAAGGTAATCGGCTGCGCTATTCGCGACTTGCGCGAGCAGCGGTCCGAACCGTCGCTGAAACGTCTCGGGAAGCGGAACGGCAGCCGCTCGTCCGATCATCACCAGATCGTGACGCAGGCGTAGCAGCGTGCGCAGCAGTGGCCCCGGATCGGGCTCCGCGGCGAGAAGGCTTATCCGCTCATGTCTTGCCTCGGCGACGAGGGCCTCCAACCGCGCCAAGGCTTGGCCGATGCCGTCCTGTATGTGCCTGATCGCCGCTGCATCGTGCGTCTGTATAAAACCGTTGAGCAACTCAGGCAGGGACCGTGCCATCAGATCGAGCATCTGGGCCGCGGCCTCGATCGCCAAAGCATGGGCACGCGCCGGCAGCACCAGGAACGACACCGCTACGGCGGTGAGACCTCCAAGGGCGACCTCGAGCACGCGATAGAACGCCGACGCGATCGAGCTCACATGGGTGATTTCAGGAACCAGGATCACCAACACCCCCGTGAACGTCGCGACGCCGAAGCTGGGATTGATCGCTGCGAGCAGAGCCAAGGGTGCGACCGCAATCGCCAGCACGCCTGCCAGCGCGATTTCGTTCGCGTGGGGGAACAGCGCGGCGACGGCGCCGGCATAAACCGCGCCCCCGAGCGTACCCACCAGATAGTCGATGGTCGCCTTCAGCGACTTGCCGAAGCTCACCTGCGTCAGGATCACCGCCGTCAGCACCGTCCACAATGGCAGGGGAACATGCAGCAAGTGTGACAGTACGAAGCTCAACAGAGCGGCGACCGTCACCCGGAGGGAGAGCCCCAGTTGGGCCCTGTGCTCCCGGGCTTGCGTGCCGAGCGATTTCCACGGTGTCGCGATGCGGACCATGAGGAGCTCCCGGTGCACAGGTCTCCGGCACGAATCATGGGAGCCGGAGGCAGGCCCGTTTTACGGCAACAACAGCTGGAAGCCGAGAGCGCTTCGTCCATGATCCGCTTGATGGTGCGCGCGCAGCGCCCGCACTGCGCGCTGCAGCCGAGGCAACCATAGAGATCGCTGGCGGTATGTGGCTGTGATGCGGCCGCAGTCATTACTCTGCGTACATCGTGATCGCTCAAAACATTGCAGGAGCATATGATCATGGGAATCGGAACTTCAACAGTCCGAGCGTTGGAGCCCTTGGTCTCGCTTCAGGCGGCAGTCCGCAGCTCTCACTGGAAGGGGTGCTGGGCGTCGTCTTCCTGTCCGCGATCCCGCCGTGCGCGGCCGGCGCAAGCGAGAGGTGCGCGACCGCGCGGGCGCCGCCGAGTGGCTGCAGCCGCTGCCTGCCATCGCCCTCCGGCACGACATTCGGGGGTGAAGCCGCCATGAGCGACCCTTGGCCAGGTCCCTTTTCTATTTGGCGCTTGGGAGGCTGGTCAGGTATTCGACGATTGTGCCGACGTCTTCCGGCGCCACGGGGGCCTTGTAGGCTGTGATCATTTTGTTGACTTCGGCGCTCCAGGCGGCCTTCGATAATGCCGGCTGGTTGAGCACCATGCCGGCGGAATGACAGGCGAGGCAGTTGTTGTTGACTGCATCCGATCCCGGGCCCGGGGGGAATGTCCGGTCGCTGTCCGGCAGGTCGACCGTGACCGATTTCAACTCGAGAGGTGCGGCGGCGCAGGCGGCGAACGGCGCGAGCGCAGCGCCCAGGAGAACCCCCACGGCAATGAATGTCCGGAGCACGGCCAGTCCTCTCAGGCCGCGATGACATCGACTGATTCGATGACATTGCGCATGAAGCCGGCGGGGTTCCAATTGGGGGTATCGGGCTGGGCCTCGCCGTTGGTGTTCGTGCAGCGGACCATCAAAGTGTATCTGCCTGCTGACGGCAGCGTGATCCGGGTTTCCCACTGCCGGAAGCCGTACTTCCCCTCGTCCTTTCCGAGCTGAGTCGGGTTCCAGGATTTGCCTGCGTCGCTCGAGATGTCCACCTTCGCAACGCCGCAGTCGCCGCCGAATGCTATGCCACGCACCGGTGTCGGCGCGCCGACAGGCACCGTGTTGCCGGGGCTGACGTTCGTGAGGAAGGATCGGGGAACCATCCGGTTGATGGGAACCATTTTCACGCCGGTGTCGCCGGGCCGAATGCTGGCGTGCGGCGTATCCGGAATGGTGTAGGCCGTCTTCATCCAATAGTTGGTGTCGGGCTGGTCCAGAATCTCGATGTCGTTCAGCATCTTGACCCAATAGGTCGAGTACCAGCCTGGAACGACGAGCCGCAAAGGAAAGCCATTCAACAAGGGGAGTTGTTCGCCGTTCATCGCATAGGCGATCATGACCTCGCCGTCGCGCGCGTGGTCGACGTCGAGCGACTTCATCAGGCGCGGCGCGTCCGGCACAACCGCCTCGTCGAGGCCGCTGAAGCGCACTTGCACGGCGCCGGCCTTCACACCCGCCCGATCGAGCACGTCCTTCAGGCGGACGCCGGTCCACAACGCGTTTCCCATGGCGCCGTTCACCCATTGGGCGCCCGGCACCCGCGGCGCAAAGAATCCGCGCGAATTGCCCGAGCATTGATTCACGGCGGCCAATTCCACGCGTGAGAACCCATCGAGCATATCCTTGAGCGTCAGCGACACGGTTCGCTGCACATGACCGTGCACCGTCAGGCGGAAGGTATCGATATCGACCGAGGTCGGGATGCCGGCCCAATGCCAACGCACATAGAATTGGTTGTTCGGCGTGAACACACCCGTGTCGAAGACATCCCAAGGCGTCTCCAGCAGCGGCGGTCGCGTCCGCTGCAGGATCATTGAACCCTTCTGGGGAAACTGGGTCGTGATCGATCGCGCGTCGGGACCGCCGGGCAGCGGCAAATCGATCATCCTCTGCGCCCAGGCAGGTGCGGATAGGAGTGCCAACCCGCCTAGACCTGCCGTGCCCAGCAGGCTCCGACGTGTCATCATGGGAGAAGCCATACCTTTATCGATTATTCGAGGCAACCTGCTTGCCGGGCCGTTCGGCACAATCGTGCGCCTCTTCTCCTCATAGGTCGTGCCATCGAGCACAAATCGCGCGGTTGAGTCTCAGCCACGGACGAGCGGGGCGTTGGCGAGATACTCGGCGAGGGACCAAACCTGGGTATCTCCGATGCGGATCACCTCGGAGACGATCAGGTCTTTTGTGCCATCGTCGCCCTGCTCGGTGAAGCTCGCATTCGTCGGCGTTCGGATGCCAATGCATCTGCCGCAATGCGCCTGGCTGCATCGTTATCAGCGTTGCCGCAATGGTCGTGGACACCTTGAAATTGTTGCTGTCGGCGATCTCGTCGACCAGCTCGATCTGCTCACCTGCATGCTTCTCGAACAGCAAGTGCAGCTGATAGAAGCCAGGTCCTCGCATCACCCAATGGTGGTTCTTGTACAATGCGTGGAGGATGTGCGTGTCGGCCAAGAGCTGATTGAGCCGTTGGCAGGAATACAGCCGCGCCTCATCAGATAGCCCGAGCAAAGACCGCCGCACGGTCCCAAACGCTTGGATCTCCCTGCCGCGCTGGTGCAACCGGGGCTGACCGCTCGGCACGCCGTGAGTGGCAACCGGTTTCAGTGCGTTCTTTCTCATGCGGCTGCTCCTTGCGAATGATCAGTGAAGCCCAGTTTGCGTCCGACCCGGCGCACCTGCGGGGGCGCTGAGTTGGGCATGCGGGAGCTGGGAAGCCTATCCGAATGCCGGAAAAACGCTTGATGCGTATTGCCGTGGTCGTGCCGATGTTGCCGCCATTGTTCAATTGGCCCCGCACAATCCGCCTCTCTTGTCCGTCGAACCTGAGCAGTCTCAGAGTGCTCGGGCGTGGATGCGACTTTGGCCCTGAAGACGCTGCAGCTGATGATCGTGTAGAGCAGCATCAGCGCGAACACGAACAGGCCCTCGCCCCAGAACATGAACCTCGATTGAGGCGCCGCCGCTTCGTCGATGGTGAGGACGAAGGGGATCATGTACGCCAGAATGAGATGGCCAGGGTGGCGAAGGCCGCCAAGAAGATCAGGACGACCATCGCAGTCTCCTCGGGAACGAGCCGCTCGCCCCCTACCAGGTGGCCGGCGCGCGCCGCGGTGCGCGGCAGGCACGCGACCGCAGTCGGCAAGTTCGGCACGTCGATCTCCGCCAAAGCCATGGCGCGCACCCGATCCGATC
>VAZU01000214.1 GCA_005884745.1 Alphaproteobacteria bacterium | reverse complement strand
GCTTGCCGGTATAATGCGGCCGCATTCCCCGACGAGCCGCACGCCCGCGATGGGACGGCGAGCAGGAGCTTTCGATGCACGCGCAGGCCGAGACCGAGGGCAAGCCGGAAATCTGGCAGAACGAAGTCTACGATCTGCTGCGCCGCAACCGGGTGACGCAATTCGCCTATGTGCCCGACGCCGGCCACAAGATCCTGATCGATCGTTCGCTGGCCGATCCCGATGTCCACTCGGTTGCGCTGACGACGGAGGAGGAAGGCGTGGCGCTGCTGGCCGGCGCCGATCTCGGCGGCGAGCGCGGCGTGCTGCTGATGCAGAGCAGCGGCGTGGGCAATTGCGTCAACATGCTCTCGCTGATCAACGGCGGGCGGTTTCCGTTCCTCGCATTGGTGAGCATGCGCGGCGATTTCGGCGAGGGCAATCCGTGGCAATTCCCGATGGGGCAGGCGACCGTTCCCGTGCTCGAGGCGATGGGCATCAGATGCCTGCGCGCCGAGCATCCGGCCGAGGCGTTGGCGAGCGTCACGGCGGCGCTCACCATGGTGTTCCAGGCGCGCCGCGCGGTCGCCGTGCTGTTCACGCAGAAACTGCTCGGCGCCAAGCGCTTCTAGGGGAGAACGACATGGAAGGGCATCCCGCCGCGCGCGGTCCCGCGAACGCCGCCGCCCCCGCCGCCCCCGCCGCCCCCGCCGCTCCGCGCTTCGTGCTCGACCGGCGCGAGGCGGTGCCGGCGCTGATCGGCCGCCACGAGGATTTTTTGATCGTCACCGGGCTTGCCGGCACCGCGCGCGACGTCGCGGCGCTGACCTGCGACGGTGCGCACACCTACACGATGGCGGGCGCCATGGGCGGCGCCTGCATGATCGGGCTCGGGCTCGCGTTGGCGCGGCGCGACCGCCGCGTGCTGGTGGTCACCGGCGACGGCGAGCTGCTGATGAACGTCGGCGCGCTCGCGACGATCGCGGTGATGAACCCGCCCAATCTCGCGATCGTGTGCGTCGACAACGGTCATTACGGCGAGACCGGCTATCAGCAGAGCCATACCAGCCTCGGCGTCGATCTGGAAAAAATCGCGGCGGGGGCCGGCATCCAGCTCACCCGCACGATCGAGGCGGCCGACGATCTCGCCGCCGGCGGGCGCCTGATCCGCGAGGCCAACGCCGCCGCCTTCGTGCTGCTCCGCGTCAAGCCGACCGAGCCGCCGAGCTTCAAGCGCGTGATGGACCCGGCGCTGTGCCGCGACCGCTTCCGCGCCGCCTTGCTGGGCAGCTGACGTGTAGGGCGCGAGGCTTCGGAAGCTAACGCGATGGTCTTGCGCATGATGCTCGGCCGCTGAGTTTTCGGTCGAGGTCAACGGATGCCCGCGCGCAAAAAGCTCTGAATGAACTGGCGCTGGAACAGCAAAAATCCGAGCAGCAGCGGCGCCGAGGTCATCAGCGTGGCGGCGCAGATGATCGACCAGTCGATGCCCTGGTCGGTCGACGCGAAAACCTGAAGACCCACGGTCAGCGGCCGCGACTCGACCGAATTGGTGACGATCAGCGGCCACAGAAAATTGTTCCAATGAAAGCTCACCGAGACGAGGCCGTAGGCGACGTAAATCGGCCGCGCCAGCGGCACATAGACCTTGGCGAGGATCTGCAAATCGTTCGCGCCTTCGATCCGGGCCGCGTCCTCCAGTTCCTTGGGCACCGTCTTGAAAGTCTGGCGCAGCAGAAAAATGCCGAACGCCGAGGCCACGTACGGCAGCGCGATCGCCGGGATCGAATCGAGAATGCCGAGCCGGCTCATGGTGCGGTAATTCTCGACGATCAGCACGTCGGGCATGATCATCAGTTGCGCGAGCACCAGCGCGAACACGACCTCGCGTCCGACGAAGCGGTAGCGCACGAACGCATAGGCCGCGAGCGTGCAGAGCAGGAACTGGCAGGCGAGGGTCATCGTGACCAGCACGAAGGTGTTGAGGAAATACCGGGCGAACGGCGCCGCCTCCCAGGCGCGGACGAAGTTCTCCAGCGTCCACGGCGCTAGAGGCGAAAATCGCGCGGAGAACTCCGGCGCGTGAAACGCCGCCCAGGCCGCATAGACGAGCGGCAGGATCCAGAGCACCGCGAGCAGCCACGCCCCGGCGGTCTCGGCGAGCCGTGCCGCGCCGCGCGGTTCGTAAGGTCCCGTGGCCGCGCTCATCGGTAGTGGATCCTGCGATCGAGCAGGAAATATTGGCCGAGCGCCACGATCGCGAGCGCGAGCAGCATGACGATCGTCAGCGTCGCCGCGTAGGTGGTATCCCAGAAGCTGAAACCGACCTGATAGATGTAATACAGCAGCAGCGTGCTGGCATTGTCCGGACCGCCGCGCGTCATCACCACGATATGGTCGACGGTGCGGAACGCATTGATGACGGCATTGACCAGCACGAACAGGGTCGTGGGCATCAGCAGCGGGAACTGGACGCGGCGAAAGAACGTCCAGCGCGAGGTGCCCTCGAGCGCCGCCGCTTCGGCGAGCGTCGGCGAGATCTGCTGCAGCGCCGCGAGATAAAAGATCATAAAGAATCCCGCCTCCTTCCAGATCGCCACCAATGTCACGCAGGCGAGCGCCGTATCGGTCGAGCCGAGCCAGTTGCGCGCCGGCGCGCCGAACAAGCCGAGCGCCTGCTCGAGCAAGCCGTATTGCGGCGTGTAGAAGAACAGCCAGATGTTCGCCACCGCGATCATCGGCAGCACGGTCGGAGTGAAATAGGCCATGCGCAGCACGGTGCGGCCGGCGATGCGGTCGTTGACCCAGATCGCCATCAGCAAAGCGAGCGCGATCGAGGTCGGGATGGTGCCGAGCGCGTACCAGAGATTGTTGACGATCGCCTGGCGGAATACCGGGTCTTCGAGCATCTGCCGGTAATTGTCGATCCCGACGAACGCTTCGGCGCGGCGCCCCCGCGGCGTGGAGTGCAGGCTGTCGATGAATGTTTCGAGCGCCGGCCAATGGGTGAACAGCGCGAGCAGGGCGAGCGCCGGCAGCAGCAACAGCCAGGCGTGGAGTTCGGCCGTGCGGTGTTTCATCCGCATTGCCGCTTATCTCGGCGCGTCATTCCGGGGCGCGCCCCCGCATCGAGTGCGGGGCAGGCTCCGGCGCGAACCCGGAACCCATGAACACCGCCCGATGAAGTCTCGCGACGTTCGTGGTTATGGATCCCGGGTTCCCTCGCTTCGCTCGGGCCCCGGGACGACGCGCTCTGACGGTCGGTGCCCGTCACGTCCGGTACGGCTTCAGGATGCGCTCGGCTTCCGTCTGCGCGTCGCCGAGCGCCTGTGCCGGCGTCTTATTCACGGCGAGCGCCGCCTGCAGGCCGTCGTTGAGCGCCTTGGTCGCGCGCTGGTTCTCGTGGGTCGACAATTCGGCTACCGCATATTGCAGCTGGTCGCGGGCGACCGCGGCCGCCGCAAAGCCGCCGACATAGCTCTTCATGGCCGGAGTGTCCCAGGCATCCGGGCGCACCGCCACATAGCCGGTATCGATGCCCCATTGCGCGGCCCGTTCCGGCGAACTGATCCACTGGATGAAGCGGAACGCGGCTTCCTGCTGCTCGCGCGCGCTCTTCTTGAAGACGTAGAAATTGCCGCCGCCGGTCGGGCTGCCGCGCCGCTTGCCGGCCGGCAGCATCGCCACCCCGAACGCGAATTTGGCATTGGCGCGCACGTTGGTGAGATTGCCGGTGGTGGTCCACATCATCGCGATCTTGCGCTCGAAGAAATCCTTCGGCGTCGTCCCCCATTCGATGGTGCCCGGCGCCATCACCTTGTGCTTGCGGGCAAGATCCACCCAATATTGCAGGGCTTCGACGACGGCCGGATTGGCGAAAAAGGTCTGGTCGCCCTGGCGGTTCATCAGCTCCTCGCCGTTCTCGATGGCGAGCGCCTGGAACAGCCAATAC
>VAZU01000209.1 GCA_005884745.1 Alphaproteobacteria bacterium | reverse complement strand
GCCCTCGTTTGGCAGCGGGCATTCGACCGCCACTATGGCGATCCCGCGGGCTATTTCCTTACCGCGGGCGATGCCCAAGGTCTGGTGGTGCGCCCCGCCCCTACCCATGACGAAGCCACGCCGAACGCCAATGCGCTCGCCGCCCAGAACCTGATCCGGCTCGCCGTGCTGGCCGGCGACGAGAGCTGGCGCGCCGCGGCCGACCGCCTGTTCGATGGCATCTTTCCGAAAGCCTTCGCCAATCTGGTTGCCCACGCGGCCTTGCTCAACGCGCTCGATTTCCGGCTGCGTGCGGCCGAGATCGTGGTGACGGGGGAGAATGCCGACCAGCTCTTCGCAGCGGCGCTCGCGCTGCCGTTCCTCGATCGCGTCGTGCTGCGCGCGCCGTCCGCGGATGCGCTCACACCTTTGCATCCGGCCCGGGCCAAGCTCGCGGCGCATGCGGGTGCCGCGACGTTCGTCTGCGTCGGCGAACGCTGCTCGCTGCCGGTTACCGAGCCGCAGCAGCTCGCTGCGGCCGTGGCGGCGATGCGAGCCTGACGGGCGGAGGGACGGGATGCACGGCAATGCCACCGGGCTGCTGCATGCCTGGCACGATTTCTACGTGCTCATCGGCACGGCGGCCGCGACGCTGATCGGCCTGATGTTCGTGGCCGCGTCGATTAGTGCCAGTTACATGACCGAGAAGCATCAGGCCGGCATCCAATCGTTCTACACGCCGACGGTGGTGCATTTTGCCACGGTGCTGATCACCTGCGTCGTGCTCGTGGCCCCGCTCGGCGCCATGCCGCTCGGCGCGCTGCTGCTCGCCATCGGGGCCGTCGGCCTCGGCTATGCTTCCGTCGTGTGGGTACGGATGGGTCGCCGCGGCTTCACCGCGAGCATCGATCTCGCGGATCGATTCTGGTACGCGCTCTCGCCGGTCGCCGGTCACCTGCTGTTGGTCGCGGCCGTCCTCATGCTGTTGCTGTTCGGAGACGAGCGCAGCCTCGAGGTGCTGGCGGTCGCCATCGTGCTGCTGCTGCTGGCGGCGATCCGCAACGCCTGGGACATCACGGCCTGGGCGGTGACGCGCTCGGGGCCCAGTCCATGAGCGCCGGCCCGCCGTCGCGCCGCCGCCACCTCGTGGCGCGCGAGGCAAGTCTCAGGTGTTCATCGACTCGAAAAATTCGGAGTTGTTCTTGGTGTTGCGCAGCTTGTCGAGCAGGAAGTCGATGGCGTCCATGGTGCCCATCGGATTGAGGATGCGGCGCAGCACGTACATCTTTTTGAGAACGTCGGCCGGCACCAGCAATTCCTCCTTGCGGGTGCCCGAACGGGTGATGTCCATCGCCGGGAAGGTGCGCTTGTCCGCCACTTTGCGGTCGAGAATGATTTCCGAATTGCCGGTGCCCTTGAACTCCTCGAAGATCACCTCGTCCATGCGGCTGCCGGTATCGATCAGCGCGGTGGCGATGATCGTCAGCGATCCGCCTTCCTCGATGTTGCGCGCGGCGCCGAAGAATCGCTTGGGTCGCTGCAGGGCGTTGGCGTCGACGCCGCCGGTGAGCACCTTGCCCGAGGACGGCACCACTGTGTTGTAGGCGCGCCCGAGCCGGGTGATCGAATCGAGCAGGATCACCACGTCGCGGCCGTGCTCGACCAGGCGCTTGGCTTTTTCGATGACCATCTCGGCGACCTGCACGTGGCGGGCCGCCGGCTCGTCGAAGGTCGAGGAGATCACCTCGCCTTTGACCGACCGCTGCATGTCGGTCACTTCCTCCGGCCGCTCGTCGATCAGGAGCACGATCAAATAGCACTCGGAGTGATTGGCCGTGATCGAATGCGCGATGTTCTGCAGCAGCACGGTCTTGCCGGTGCGCGGCGGCGACACGATCAGCGCCCGCTGCCCCTTGCCGATGGGCGCCACGATGTCGATCACCCGCGGCGAAAGGTCCTTCTTGGTGGAATCCTCCATTTCCATGACCAGACGCTCGTCCGGATAGAGCGGGGTCAGATTGTCGAAATTGATCTTGTGCCGGGCCTTCTCCGGGTCCTCGAAATTGATGGTATTGACCTTCAGCAGGGCGAAATAGCGCTCGCCGTCCTTGGGACTGCGGATGTGCCCGTCGATGGTATCGCCGGTTCTGAGCCCGAACCGGCGGATCTGCGAGGGCGAGACGTAGATATCGTCGGGCCCCGGCAAGTAATTGGCTTCCGGGGAGCGCAGGAAGCCGAAGCCGTCCGAGAGCACTTCGACCACGCCCTCGCCGATGATGTCGATTTCGCGGCCGGCCAGCTGCTTGAGGATGGCGAACATCAGCTCCTGCTTGCGCATGGTGCTGGCGTTTTCGACTTCGAGCTCCTCGGCAAAGCTGAGCAGCTCGGTCGGAGTCTTGGATTTGAGATCCTGCAGTTTCATTTCCCGCATGCGGGGTATCCTGTGGGGGTGGACCGGTGGCAATGAATCGACCGGTCAAGTCTGGTGGAAGGTGCGAATCGCAGATCTTGGGCGGGGCAGGCGAACACGCCTCGGGCCCGATGCACCGGTCGGCCGCATTTCGACCAGAACTCTGGATGCATCTGCCTGCGTTCAGGGGAGTGGTGAAAACAATAGGGAAAGAACGTGCGCTGCGCAAGGGGGATCGAATAATTAAGCCGGGTGGTGCTTCAGAAGGGCTTAACGATCGCGAGAATCACGATCCCGATCATCAGCAGCGTCGGCACCTCGTTCACGATCCGGTAGAAGGCGGCCGAATGGCGGCTGCGGTCCGCCGCGAAGTCCTTGACCCAGCGGGCGAAGAGTCCGTGTACGCCCGACAGGATCAGCACCAGGGCGAGCTTTGCGTGCAGCCACCCGGCCGTCAGCCAGCCTCCGGTCCAGGCCAGCCAAAGGCCGAGCCCCCAAGTCGCGATCATGGCCGGGTTGATGATCGCGTTGAGCAGTCGCCGTTCCATCCTTTTGAATGTTTCGGACTGGGGCGACCCCAGCTCCGCCTCGCAATGGTAGACGAACAGGCGGGGCAGATAGAGCATGCCGGCCATCCAGGCGATCACTGCGATCAGGTGAAATGCCTTGAGCCAATCGTATAATGTGCCTTCGTTCACGCCGGACCTGCCCCTCGAATTCGCCGCAGCATCCGTTCCACGTGTCCGACCGGCGTATCGGGCAGAATGCCGTGGCCCAGGTTGAAGATGAAGGGCCGGTCGGCGAAACCATGCAGGATGTCGTCGACCTCTTGGTCGAGCGCGGAGCCACCGGCGAGCAGGACCACCGGATCGAGATTACCCTGGATCGTCATGGCTTGCGGGATCTGGCTGCGAGCGAAGCCACGGTCGATCGTCCAGTCGAGGCTCACGGCATGGACCGGCACTTGTTCGACGTATCGTGATAAAGCCGTTCCGATGCCGCGCGGAAAGCCAATGATCCTCGCTCCAGGGCATCGCGCTCGAACGTCACGACAAATCCGCTGGACCGGAGCAATGCACCATCGCTCGAACTCACGAGGGCCGAGAACGCCGGCCCAGGTATCGAAGATCTGCACGGCATCGACCCCGGCTCGGAACTGGCGGACCAAATACTCGACCGACCCGGTGACCAGGCGATCGATCAGCTTTCCGAACGTTGCCGCATCCTCGAGCGCCAACCGTCGCGCCGGTACTTGGCCTTCCATGCCCCGTCCGGCCACCATATAGGTCGCGACGGTCCAGGGTGCGCCGCAAAATCCGATCAAGGCGACAGCTGGAGGGAGCATCTGTTTCACCAGACGGATGGTCTCGTAAACCGGCTCCAGGGCGTCGTGATCGACCTGTGCGCGCAAATGCTCGATCGACGCGGTGTCGGTGAGCGGCTCGAGCCGCGGCCCCTCGCCGGTATCGAACTCCACCCGCTGACCGAGGGCATGCGGAATTACCAGGATGTCGGAGAAAAGGATCGACGCGTCGAAGCCGAACCGGCGCACCGGCTGCAAGGTTGCCTCGGCCGCAAGCTCGGGTTTGAAGCACAGCTCGAGAAATCCGCCCGCCCGCCTTCGCAGCGCTCGATACTCCGGTAAATACCTGCCGGCCTGGCGCATCAGCCAGACCGGCGGAATCGGCTGCACTCTCCCGTCGAGCGCCTCGAGCAGCGGTTTTACCGGTTGGATCTCGTTCACACCGTCTTCCTGTAATAAACCTTACTAAGAATCTTGTTCTTTAGTTTCTTGCCGGTTGATTAGACTCACTTCTTTCCTTCAACACA
>VAZU01000208.1 GCA_005884745.1 Alphaproteobacteria bacterium | reverse complement strand
CCGGTGCCCTGCTCGGCGGATTTGATCGCGTTCGAGCCCTGCCCGAACGATGCCAGCACGATCGGAATCTCCTCCTCGGGTATGCCCGGCCCGTTGTCGTTGATGCTCAAGTACTGCCCGCCGGAAGCGGTCCAGCCGACCTTGAGCCAGACTTCGCCGCCTTGCGGCGTGAACTTGATGGCGTTGGACAACAAATTGAGACAGATCTGCCGGACCGCGCGCTCGTCGGCCCATAGCCTGGGGAGATCCGGCTCGGAGCTCTCGTGAACGGCGAGCCCGCGATGTTTCGCCCGAAGGTTCAGCAGGTGGTGGCAGTCCTCCACGATCTGGGTCAGCGACAAAGCCTCTTCGTTCAATTCGTAATGCCCGGATTCGATGCGGGAAAGATCGAGGATCTCGTTGATGAGGTTGAGCAGATGAACTCCGGAATTATGGATATCGCCGGCGTATTCCTTGTAGGTCGGCACGCTATGAGGGCCGAACACCTCGCTCTTCATCACTTCGGAGAAGCCGAGGATGGCGTTGAGCGGCGTTCTCAGCTCGTGGCTCATCTGCGCGAGGAATCGCGATTTGGCGATGTTGGCCGCCTCCGCGTGCCGGCGTGCCTCGTCCGACTTGGCCTTGGCCTGTTCGAGCTCGCCGATCAGCGCGTCCTTCTCCGCACGCGCTTCGATCGTGGCCAGCGTCGTCGAATAGAGACGGTGCGCGAGCATGACGAAATAGCCCTCGGCGGTGGCGGCGAGCACCGCGAGCACGTAATTGTGCATGCCGCCCTTGAGCACGAAGGTCAGGGCGACCGCGGCGGTGACCGGGATGGTCGCCGCGAACACCGCCATCGGCAGCCCCGATGCCACCATGCTTGCCACCGCGACGATCAGCAGCATCACGAACAGCAAGAACGTGCCGGAGCCGGCGGCGGACTTGCCGATCGCGATGACGTTCACCATCCAGGCCAGGCCGAAGCACAGGTCGAGCAGGATGAAGCGCAACCGCCACGCCGCGATCTTGATGCCGCCCGGCGGCTCGCCGAGGAACCGATGGCAGCTCAGAATCATGGCGCCGTGCAGCAAGGACACGCCCGCGGTCCACATGCCCGCCGAGACCGCGTCGGTCGAGAGGCCGGACAGGAAGCCGATGGTGCCGACCAGCAGCAGGATCGCCAGCGAGGCGGAGAGCCGGTTGTGGGCGAACTGGCGCAGCAGCTCGTAGTCGAACGCCGGCCGCGTTCCCGTGCTCGAAGTGAGCCGGTCGCGCGCTTCGCGCACGCGCTGGGTGGCGGCGCGCCGCCGCTCGATCTGGGGCGTCCTTGCGGGCGAGGACATGCCGCTTTCCTGCGGCGTCGTCGCGGTCATGCTGGCGGCACCCGAATTGGGAAAAATTCCTGCAAAAACTGCCCGATAAAGCTTAAGGCTCGGCTGAGAGCACTGGTTAACGCTCCGTCATTGCAGGCGGAAATGAATGGTTTCCCAGATGAACCGCCGCGCCCGCATGGCGCTGCTTGCCGGCCTGGGACTGGCCGGCCTCGCCGCCACCGGCTTGATCACCCAGAGGCGCGCCCCCGACATCGTCGGTCCCGCGCAAGTGATCGACGGCGACAGCATCCGCGTCGCCGGCATCGAAATCCGGCTCTACGGCATCGATGCGCCGGAATTCCGGCAAACCTGCATGCGCGCCGGCCACCCGTGGGCCTGCGGACGCGCGGCGACGCGCTTCCTGGAATCCCTTGCCGAGCGCCGCGAGCTTCGCTGCCGGCCGCGCGAGGAGGACCGTTACGGCCGCACCATCGCCGTGTGCTTTGCCGGCGAGGCGAATCTCGGCGTCGCCATGGTCCGAGCCGGGCAGGCGGTCGCCTACGGCGCTTATCAGGCCGAGGAACGCGAGGCGCGCGAGGCGCGACGCGGCGTGTGGGCATCCACCTTCGAGCGCCCGGCTGGCTGGCGGGCGCGGCATCCGCGCTGAGGCCGCACGCCGACGGGACCCTGCTTGACCCCGGCGCGGCTCGCATGATCGATTGCGCCGGGCCGATCGGCTGGCGAGCCGTTGGTTTGCAGCAAACGGAATAGCGAAACTCCATGAAACTCTACGACGGCGGCCGCGCGCCCAATCCGCGGCGGGTTCGCATCTTTCTCGCGGAGAAGGGCCTGAGCGTTCCGATGGAGCCGGTAAATCTCGGCGCGCTCGAGCACAAGACCGCGGCGTACACCGCGATCAATCCGCTGCAGCGCGTGCCGGCGCTCGTGCTCGACGACGGCACCGTGATCACGGAGTCGATGGCGATCTGCCGCTATTTCGAGGGCCTGCGCCCGGAGCCGCCGCTGTTCGGGCGCGGCGGCAGGGAGGAGGCGCTGGTTGAAATGTGGAACCGGCGTATCGAGCTCAACCTCTATGAGGCGGTCTCCGCGGTGTTCCGGCATCTCCACCCGGCGATGCGGGAGATGGAGAATCAGATCCCGGAATGGGGCGAGGCCAACAAGCCGCGGGCGATCGCCCTCCTGGCGCTGCTCGATCGCGAGCTTGCCGACCGTCCTTATTTGGCGGGCGAGCATTACAGCGTGGCGGACATTACCGGGCTGGTCGCCGTCGATTTCATGAAACCGGCGAAGCTCGAAGTTCCCGAGGAATTCGCCAACCTGCGGCGTTGGCATGCGCAGGTCACGGCGCGTCCGAGCGCCAAGGCATGAAAATCACCATTGTCGGCTCGGGCGACGCGTTCGGTTCCGGCGGCCGCTTCAATACCTGCTTCCGCATCGAGACGTTGGGGCGTGACTTGCTGCTCGATTGCGGTGCCTCCTCGCTCCCGGCGCTCAAGGCCCAAGGCGCCGATCCCAACGCGATCGACGGCGTCCTGCTCAGCCATCTGCATGGCGATCATTTCGGCGGTGTAGTCTTCCTGGTGATGGACGGCCATTTCCTCAGCCGGCGTTCGCGTCCGCTGCTCATCGGCGGGCCGCCGGGAACGCGCGCGCGTCTCGATGCCGCGCTCGAAATATTCTTTCCGCGATCGACCACGATCGCGTGGCGATATCCATGGCAGGTCGTCGAGATCGTTCCCGGCACGCCGGCCGAATTTTTGGGGCTCTCGGTCCACACCGTCGAAGTGGTGCACCAATCCGGCGCGCCCTCCACCGCCGTGCGGATCTCCGACGACAGCCGGGTGCTCGCGTATTCCGGCGACACGGAGTGGACGGATGCGCTCATTTCCGTCGCGACCGGCGCCGATCTGTTCATCGTCGAATGCTACGAGCACGCGCGCGCCA
>VAZU01000207.1 GCA_005884745.1 Alphaproteobacteria bacterium | reverse complement strand
GGTGGCCTTCGAGCGAGGTCCCCGTGCCGTAGGCAATGATCGGGACCCCGTGCTTGGCGCACAACCGCACGATCGCCTGCACGTCCGCGGTGCTCTGCGCGAACACCACCGCGTCGGCGGGCTGGTTCTCGAGCCAGGTCGCGGTGTGCGCGTGTTGCTGGCGGACCGCGAGCGAAGTCACCAGCCGGTTGCCGAACTGCGCCGCGAGCGCCTCGATCGCCGCGGCAACCGCCCGCGGACCGGGTCGCTCGCTCGTTGCCGGAATTGCCTGCGTCGCCGACTGCATGGGGGTTTCTCGATTGCGGCAGCTAGCTTAGCAGAGACGGCGCGCGGCCGGCAAAGTCGCGATCGTCACAGGCCCACGCGCCGGGCCTTGCCCATGCGATGGCGAACCTTGCGGAAATTGCCGGAAAAATGGTTACCTGAGCCGTGCTCGACCGCCTCGACCTCGAACCGTTGTTCTTCGCGCCGTTCGTCTCCTCGGTGATGCGGGTCGAGCCGGCCTGGATCGACTACAACGGCCATCTCAACATGGCCTATTACAACGTGCTGTTCGACCGCGCGGTCGACGAGGCGTTCGCGCTCGTGGGCATTGGGCCGGATTACGTGAAACGGGGGCACTGCTCGTTCTTCACCGCCGAGGTGCACGTGCGCTATCTGCGCGAGCTCCATGCTGGCGACCCGGTCCGGGTCACCATGCAGCTCATCGATTGCGACGCCAAGCGCCTGCATTTCTTCGAGCAACTCTTCCACGCGGCCGAAGGCTGGGTCTCGGCAACCTCCGAGGACATCGCGCTTCACGTCGATCTCGAAACCAAGAAGACCGCGCCGTTTCCCGACGACGTCGCGGCACGGCTCGCGAAGATGAAAGCCTCTCACGCGCGGCTCCCCAGGCCAGAAGCCGCCGGCCGACGCATCGAGATGCGCAAGGGCTGAGGCCGGTAGGCGACGCTGATCGTAGCCCGGATGGAGCGAAGCGTAATCGGCGGCCGAAGGCCCGCCGTCCCCGCGAAAGCGGGGACCTCGATCGGCAAACTGGCACCCGGATTTCGCGCCCGCGCGGGGCGCTCCATCCAGGCTACGACAGGGCGACATGGCCCCTCCCCAGAGGCCGGCCGGAGTGCCATCTTGAGGCCGAGAGATTCGGGGGTCGGCGTTTCCGGCGTCCCCACCGGCCGATCCGGAAGTCCGCATGAACGAGCCCACCAAGGTCGACCCGCTGCCCGAGATCCAGCCAGCTCCCGGCGGGATTGCGGCGCGCGCGCGGGCAGCCGCGGCGCCGCCGTACCTGGCCGGGCTCAATGCCGAGCAGCGCGCCGCGGTCGAGACGCTCGACGGCCCCCTGTTGGTGCTGGCCGGTGCCGGCACCGGCAAGACCCGGGTGCTCACCACCCGCATCGCCCATATTCTGAGCCTCGGCCGGGCGCGACCCGCGGAGATTCTCGCCGTCACCTTCACCAACAAGGCGGCGCGCGAGATGAAGGAGCGCATCGGAAGAATGCTCGGCCAGACCGTCGAGGGCATGCCGTGGCTCGGCACCTTCCACGCCATCGGCGTGAAAATCCTGCGGCGGCATGCCGAGCTCGTCGGGCTGAAATCCGATTTCACCATTTTGGACGTTGACGACCAGATCCGCCTCCTCAAGCAGGTGCTGGAAGCCGCGAACATCGACGAGAAGCGCTGGCCGGCGCGCCTGCTCGCCAGCCTCATCGACGGCTGGAAGAATCGCGGGCTCACGCCCGACAGGGTGCCGGCCGGCGAGGCAGCGAGTTTCGCGGACGGCCGGGGCGCAAAGCTCAATGCCGCCTATCAGGATCGGCTGAAAGTGCTCAACGCCGCCGATTTCGGCGACCTCCTGCTCGAAGGCATCCGGCTGTTCCGGGAGCATGCCGCCGTGCTCGCGCAATATCAGGCGCGGTTCAAATACACCTTGGTCGACGAGTACCAGGACACCAACGTCGCGCAATATCTGTGGCTGCGGCTGCTCGGCCAGGGCTCGAAGAACATCTGCTGCGTCGGCGACGACGATCAGTCGATCTACGGCTGGCGCGGCGCCGAGGTCGACAACATCCTGCGCTTCGAGAAGGATTTTCCCGGCGCGAGAGTGATCCGGCTGGAGCGCAATTATCGCTCGACCGCCCACATCCTCGCCGCCGCCTCGCATCTCATCACCCACAACGAGGGCCGGCTCGGCAAGACCCTGCGCACCGACGAGGATCCGGGCGAAAAGGTCACGGTGACGGGCGCCTGGGATTCCGAGGAGGAGGCACGCTCGATCGGCGAGGAGATCGAGGCGCTGCAGCGCGACGGCCACAAGCTCAACGAGATCGCCATCCTGGTGCGCGCCTCGTTCCAGATGCGCGAGTTCGAGGACCGCTTCGTCACGCTGGGGCTGCCGTATCGGGTCATCGGCGGGCCGCGCTTCTACGAGCGCGCCGAGATCCGCGACGCGCTCGCCTATCTGCGCTGCGTCGCCTCGCCGGCCGACGATCTCGCCTTCGAGCGCATCGTCAATGTGCCCAAGCGCGGGCTCGGCGATGCGACCCTGCAGGCGCTGCACGATCACGCCCGCGCCCGGCGCATCCCGCTGATGGAGGCTGCCCGCGCGCTGGTCGAGACCGAGGAGCTCAAGCCCAAGCCGCGCACGGCGTTGCGCGATCTCCTCGCCGCGTTCAATCGCTGGCACGTCGCGCGCGAGGCGCTGCCGCATCCGGAACTCGCCGAGATCGTGCTCGACGAATCCGGCTACACCGAGATGTGGCAGAAGAACCGCTCGGCCGACGCGGCGGGGCGGCTGGAGAATTTGAAGGAGCTCGTGCGCTCCATGGAGGAGTTCGAAAACCTGCAGGGCTTTCTCGAGCACGTCGCGCTGGTGATGGACGCCGACGGCGGGCCCAACGCCGATGCGGTCTCGATCATGACCCTGCATTCGGCCAAGGGCCTCGAGTTCGACACCGTGTTCCTGCCCGGCTGGGAGGAAGGCCTGTTTCCGCACCAGCGCGCACTCGACGAAAGCGGCCACGCCGGGCTCGAGGAGGAGCGCCGGCTCGCCCACGTGGGGATCACGCGGGCGCGGCGGCGGGTAAAAATCTTCTTTGCCAGCAATCGCCGCATCCACGGCATGTGGCAGTCCAGCGTGCCCTCGCGCTTTCTCGACGAGCTGCCCGAGGCGCACGTCGAGGTCGCCGAATCCAAGGGCGGCTTCGGCTGGGGCGGCTTCACGTCGCGATTCGACATGATGGAGCCGTTCGCCTCCGATTACGAGACGCCGGGCTGGCGGCGCGCGCGCGATCGCATGCGCGCCGAGGAGGCGCGCGAGACAACCGGCGCCGGCACGCCGCGCGGGAGCCGCAGGCAATTTCGCCGCGAGCCGCTGACGATCGAAGGCGAGCTGGTGGCGAAATCGACCGGCGCGGTGTCGGCCTATGCGACCGGCGAGCGGGTGTTCCACCTGAAATTCGGCTACGGCGACATCGTCTCGGTCGACGGCAACAAGCTCACCGTGGCCTTCGACAAGGCCGGCGAGAAGCGCGTGGTGGACAGCTACGTGGAGCGCTCGTGAGACATTGCCGGAGCGGAACACGCTCTCCACAGGCGAAGCGAAGACGCGGCCGGAAGCGCGGATACACGCAAAAAGCCGACGAAAGCGGAGGTATTTTTTATACGATCTGATGGGAATTCAAGGCGTTAAGCCGTTTCAATTCGCCAAAAAGCATCTTTCGATTGTGGTGCAAAGATAAGCAACCTATAATCAGGAAAGGATCCCCTTTGTCGCTGGCCGGCAGACGACGGCAGTCTCAAATCGACGCTTCGACCGTGGTTGCCCGGCTCTGCGCAGATGCACCCGTGGCGCAACGGATCGCAGATTTTCTGACGGAGCTGCTCGATCCTAATCAGACGGCGGTCGGCATCTTCGAAGGCCCGCAGGACGATTGGACGGTCGAGATTTCTTTCGGCGTCGTCCCCGACCGAGACACAGTTCGCGAGCTCGTCGCCCGCGCCGCCGGCCAAGCCGCCGCCTGCACGCTCACCTTCGAAACGCTGGCCGGCCGCGATTGGGCGCGCTCGAGCCTCGCCGGCTTGCGGCCGGTCGAGGCGGGAAAATTCGTCGTGCATGGGAGCCACGATCGCCATCGCGTCGCGCATAACCGCTTGCGTATCGAGATCGAGGCGGCGCTCGCCTTCGGCACCGGCCAT
>VAZU01000206.1:4542-6647 GCA_005884745.1 Alphaproteobacteria bacterium | reverse complement strand
GGTGCCGGCTGATTGCCTGCGGAACGCCGAAACATCTGGCGCCAGCTCCAGCCCGGATCGATGCGCGCGCCATCGGTCGAGAACGCTACGCCCGCCGGTTTCTGGATCGCGCCCAAGGCGAGCACGCCGCAGGCCGCCAAGATGATGGCCGCGACGCAGGCTGCGAGAAACGCGCGCATGGTCGATTCCTCCCAGGGTTCTCATTGTTGATGAATCATAACGTTTGTTTGCGCGCCGCGCCAGCGATCATGCGCCGAGCTGCGCCATGTGCTCGGCTTCGGCGGCATCCTCCGGCGTGTTGACGTTGAAGAACGGATCGACCGGTTCGGCCGGCCATGCGGCGAGCGCCACTCCGTGGGTTTGCGTCCAGGCTTCGATCTTGCGCAGGCCCGCCCCGAGCGCGCGGCGCAGATCGTGCCGCAGCGCAACCGGCCAGAGCGCCACCACCGGATGCCGCCATTCGCCCGATCGCGCGCAGGCGAGCGGAAACTCGCTTGCCATGCGCGCCTCATGCAGCCGGGAAACGAGATCGCGCGGCAGGAACGGGCAGTCGCCGGGCACGCTCACGACCCACTCGATGGCGGGCGCGTTCGCCGCCACCCAATCGAGCCCGGCCAGGATGCCGGCGAGCGGGCCTGCGAAGCCCGCGATGTCGTCGGCGACCACCGGAAGCCCGAAACTGGCAAAGCGCGAGACCTCGCCGTTGGCGTTGATGAGCAGGCCCGCACATTGCGGGCCGAGCCGTGCCATCGCCCGCTCCAGGATCGTCTTCTCGCCGACGCGGATCAGCGTCTTGTCGCCACCGCCCATGCGGCGCGCCAGCCCGCCCGCCAGGATCAGACCGTAGCTCGAAGGCTCGCGCGTGGGCGCATTCGCGCTCTCATTCGCTGTCTCATTCGCGGTCTCATTCGTCATGGGCCGCCGCCTTGCGACGGTGCCTCGCGCTCTCTTCCGTGACAGTGCGTGGATCCTGATCGAACACGATGCGGTCCTCCCCGGAGAGCGCGATGAAGCGCTGGCCGCGAGCGCGGCCGATCAGGGTGAGGCCGGCCCGGCGGGCGAGATCGACGCCCCAGGCGGTGAATCCCGAGCGCGACACCAGGATCGGAATGCCCATGCGCACCGTCTTGATCACCATCTCGGACGTGAGCCGGCCGGTGGTGTAGAAGATTTTATCGTCGGCGCGCACCTGGTTGCGGAACATCCAGCCGGCGATCTTGTCGACCGCGTTGTGGCGGCCGACGTCCTCCATATAGACCAACGGAGAATCGCGCTCGCACAGCACGCAGCCGTGGATGGCGCCGGCCTCGAGATAGAGCGAGGGCGTGGTGTTGATCTTGTGGGTGAGCGCGTAGAGCCAGGACGTGCGCAGTTCGGTTTTCGGCAGCGCGGCGTTCTCGATCACTTCCATCAGGTCGCCGAACACGGTGCCCTGGGCGCAGCCCGAGGTCTGCACTTTCTTCTTGAGCTTCTGCTCGTAATCGGTGCTGCGCTCGGTGCGCACCACCACCACCGCGAGGTCCGCAGCATGTTCTGATTGAGCAAATAGCCGAGGGCGAGATATTCGGGGTAGTCGCCGATCGTCATCGCGGTGACGATCTCCTGCGCATTGAGGAAAATGGTGAGCGCGCGCTCGACCGTGACCGCGGTCTCGATCGGCGCGCCGGAATGGTCGATGCCGCGCACGCGCTCGGTCAGCCGCGGATCGTCCGGATCGGGCCGGAGGAGATATTCGCTCTGCGCTTTGTCGATGACCGGCGACATGAATCTGGCTCGGGATCTGCGCGTATCGCGGCAAAGCTCGCCGCACCCTCTATGTCGCCAATCTATGTCGGCACGACAAGGGCTTCCCGCAATGGCCGGCATCTCCGTCGTTCCGGGGCGCCGCGGGGTTCGCGGGCCAGCCGTCATCCTGAGGTGCGAGGCGCGAAGCGCCGAGCCTCGAAGGACGGCTGGCCACCTCACCGTGATGGTGGCGAACCCGGAACCTGTGAACGCGGAAGCGGCACGCGCAATGGCCATGGATCCCGGGTTCCCTCGCGTCGCTCGGGCCCCGGGATGACGGCGCAGTGGGCGCAGGCCCGGCTCAGCGCGGCTCGTAGAGG
>VAZU01000206.1:0-4512 GCA_005884745.1 Alphaproteobacteria bacterium | reverse complement strand
CGTGCTTCTCGCGCCATTTCGGGCCGGGGCCGCGCATGTAGTAGAGCTCGGGCCGGTAATGGTCGGACAAGTCTCGGAGCAGCCTGAGCAGAGGTTGCGCGATCCGCAGCATGCGGGTTCCGCGACCGGCAAAACCGCTGGAAAGCGCGAACTCGCTCATTGCCCTGCCCCGAATCCTGGCACGCCGAGATCCTTGGTCCTTGCAGGCGGCGTTCATGGTCAGGCTATCCGGTACTCGTTAACGAGAAGTGCGCGCAAATCGCCGGCGAACCCCGGTCCGGATTCAAGCTTTCCGCAAGGTTACGGCGGCGAGCTTCCGGTCTCGGCGGTCGGATCGACGGGCGCCGCTCGCGCGAGGCGAGCCGGGCGCCAACGCCCGCGTTCTGCAACGCAATCAGGGCGAAAGCTTGTCGGCTTGCCCTCGGCGCCGCGGATCGCTACATCAGCGCGGCTCCCCCTCACACCAGCATCGTCGCAGAAAGAGGCCGATGGCCCGTCAATTCGTCTATCACATGCAGGGTCTCACCAAGACCTATCCGGGCAACCGCAAGGTGCTCGAGAACATCAATCTGTCGTTCTATCCCGATGCCAAGATCGGCGTGCTGGGGCCCAACGGCTCCGGGAAATCGACGCTGCTGCGGATCATGGCCGGGCTCGACAAGGAGTTTTCCGGGGAGGCCTGGGCGGCGGAGGGCGCGCGGGTCGGGTACTTGGCGCAGGAGCCGCAGCTCGACGCGGCAAAAAGCGTGCGCGAGAACGTGATGGAGGGGGTGGCGCCGCAGCGCGCCGTGCTCGCGCGCTACAACGAGCTCGCCATGAACTATTCGGATGAGACCGCCGACGAGATGGCGCGACTCCAGGACGAGATCGAGGCGAAGGGCCTGTGGGACCTGGATTCCAAGATCGACCAGGCGATGGACGCGCTGCGCTGCCCGCCGGACGACGCGGAAATCGACAAGCTCTCCGGCGGCGAGAAGCGGCGCGTCGCGCTGTGCCGGCTCCTGCTCGAAGCGCCCGACCTGCTGCTGCTCGACGAGCCGACCAATCACCTCGACGCCGAGACCGTCGCCTGGCTCGAAAGCCACCTCGAGAGCTATCCGGGTGCGATCCTGATCGTCACCCACGACCGCTATTTCCTCGACAACGTCACCGGCTGGATCCTCGAGCTCGACCGCGGCCGCGGCATTCCCTACCAGGGCAATTATTCGGCCTGGCTCGAGCAGAAACAGAAGCGGCTCGTGCAGGAGGGCCGCGAGGAGGAAGCCCGCCAGCGCACGATGGCGCGGGAGCGCGAGTGGATCTCGGCCTCGCCGCGTGCGCGCCAGGCGAAATCCAAGGCGCGCTATCGCGCCTATGAGGAGCTCGTTGCCAAGAGCGCCGACAAGGGCCCGCAGACCGCCCAGATCGTCGTTCCGATCGCGGAGCGGCTCGGCGCCAACGTCATCGACGCCGACGGGCTGACCAAGGGCTACGGCGACAATCTCTTGATCGAGAACCTGAGCTTCAAATTGCCGCCGGGCGGCATCGTCGGCGTCATCGGTCCCAACGGTGCCGGCAAGACCACCCTGTTCCGCATGATCACCGGCCCGGAGAATCCCGACGCCGGACAAATCCGCATCGGCGAGACGGTCAAGCTCGGCTACGTCGACCAGTCGCGCGACACGCTCGAGGGAAAAAACAGCGTGTGGGAGGAGATTTCCGGCGGCAAGGACGTGCTCGCGCTCGGCAAGCGCGAGGTCAATTCCCGCGCCTATTGCTCGGCGTTCAATTTCCGGGGCGCCGACCAGCAGAAAAAGGTCGGGCAGCTTTCCGGCGGCGAGCGCAACCGGGTGCACCTCGCCAAGATGCTCAAATCCGGCGCCAACGTGCTGCTGCTCGACGAGCCGACCAACGATCTCGACGTCGACACGCTGCGCGCGCTCGAGGAGGCGCTGGAGGATTTTGCCGGCTGCGCGGTGATCATCAGCCACGACCGCTGGTTCCTCGACCGCATCGCCACCCACATGCTCGCCTTCGAGGGCGAGAGCCACGTCGAATGGTTCGAGGGCAATTTCGCCGATTACGAGGAGGACAAGAAGCGGCGCCTGGGCATCGATTCCACCATCCCGCACCGGATCAAGTACAAGAAATTCGGCCGGTGAATATCGCGCGCATTTTTCCCGCCGTGCTCTGGCTCGCTTTGTGCACCTTGAGCACGCCCGCTGCCGGCGCCGACCCGGCGTTCCGCCAATGGCTCGACGCGCTGTGGCCGGACGCGCAGGCGTTCGGCATCTCGCGAAAGACCTTCGACGCGGCGACGGCCGGGGTCGAGCCCGATCTCTCGCTGCCCGACCTCGACGTGCCGGGGAGGCCCGCGCCGCAGCGCGAGCAGCCGGAGTTCGTGCTGCGCCCCGCCGATTATTTGAAGGACGCGAGCCTGGCGCGGCTCGCCGGCGAAGGCCGCAAGCTGCTTACCGAATTCGGCAAGACGCTTGACGCGATCGAGCAGCGGTTCGGCGTGCCGCCCACCGTCGTGCTCGCCATCTGGGGTCGCGAATCGGGATTCAGCCGCGGCTACAGGCCCGGCAACAACGCGATCCGGGTGCTGGCGACGCAGGCCTATCTCGGGCGCCGCAAGGACGTGTTCCGGCAGGAGCTGTTGTTTGCGCTAAAAATGGTCGAGGACGGCGAGGTCAAGCTTTCCGGGATGCGCAGCTCCTGGGCCGGCGCCATGGGGTTGACCCAGTTCCTGCCGTCAGAGTTCTACAAATACGCCGTCGATTTCGACGGCGACGGCCGCCGCGACATCTGGAACTCGGTGCCGGACGCGCTCGCCTCCGCGGCAAAGCAGCTCGCGGAGAAGGGCTGGCAGAAAGGCCAGCGCTGGGCCTACGAGGCGCGCGTGCCGAAAGCGGTCGATTGCACGCTCGCCGATCCCGACGTGAAACTTCCGATCGCCGAATGGGTGCGGCGCGGCTTTGCGCCCGCGTTCGACCGCAAGCTCTCGGCGGAAGAGCAGGCGCAGCCGGCCTCGCTGCTGCTGCCGGCCGGCATCTACGGCCCCGGCTTTCTGATCCTACCGAACTATTTCGTGCTGAAGGACTACAATTTTTCCGATCTCTACGTGCTGTTCGTCGGGCAATTGAGCGATCGCATCCTCGATGCGCGCGCGTTCGAGACGCCCTGGGCCGACGTGGTGCAGCTCAAGACCGGAGCGCTCGAGGAAATGCAGCGCCGACTCACCGAGCTCGGCTATTATTCCGAGAAAATCGACGGCAAGGCCGGGATGAAGACCAGGCTCGCGCTCGGCGCCTATCAGAAGGCAAACGGGCTGAAGCTCGACTGCTGGCCGACCGCCGCCGTGCTCGACCACATGCGCGGCCGCACGCGCGGGAATTGAATGCTGCGCAGTTCGAGTTGCGCCTCATTATGCCTGTTCGATGGCTCGCTTTGCGGCTTGCGCCAGAAATCCGGATCGCGTGAATCCGTGCGCCTCGGCGTAGCGGTCGATCTCCGCAAGCGTCGCTTCCGGGAGGGTGATGTTGACCCGCACGGTGCGGGCCGCTTGTTCGCGCAGCGGGATCAGGACGGCGACGGCGTCGCGATTCTCCGGGTCCGCCATGATCTGCTCGAGCGAGGAAGGCTCCGGGATGGCGTCGCCGTCCTCCGCCATGCCTTCGACATGGAAGGCGAGAGCCTCTTCGGCATTGGTGCGCGCTTCGTCGAGCGTGGCTCCGGCGGAAATGCAGCCGGGGAAATCCGGAAACGACACCCCGAACTCGCTGCGAGGGTCCTTATGGATGAGGCCGATGTAAGAGCGCATTCGTCTATCTCAGCTTGATGCCGGCCTGCTTTTCGATGCTGCGAAGCGTGCCGACCGGGATGTCCTTTTCCGGATGCGGAACCGTCACTCGGCCCGGCTTCATCGGGTGCTTGAATTGGACGTGGCTGCCCTTCTGTCCGACCCTCTGCCAGCCATCCGCCAAAAGCTTCGCGAGGATCTCGCGGCTGGTCATGATGTATTTATACACACTGAATTGTCAATCCGCGCCGCCGCCAGGCAAACAAAACCCGGCGGCGCGGAGCGCTCGCCGGGTCTCGATCGACGTGGCCGGCACGAAGCCGGTTCGGGCCTTCCCGTTACGGGCAGACCATCACCCGGGGGCCGGGCCGATAGGCGCCGATGTAGGGGTCCCACATCGGCTGGCGGGTGAAGTAGCAGCCGGGGCCGGGGCCATAGTACGCCGGGGCGGGGCCGTAATAATAGGGCGGAGGCGCGGCCGCCGCCGAGCCGATGATGGCGCCGGCGATGAAGCCGCCGGCGACGCCGGCGCCGACGGCACAGCCGAAGCAGCCGCCGGCCTCGGCCGGGCTCGGCGCGGCGAGCGCCGCGGCGCCGATCGATGCGGCCGCGGCGAGGGCAAGCAGGGTCTTCTTCATTGCAGGTCTCCTGGAGGGGCGGTCGGAACAACCCGATCGCGGCAACAATCCCATGGAAAGGTTGTGCAAAGGTTGCACGCCGGTGCCCCGAAC
>VAZU01000221.1:6379-6576 GCA_005884745.1 Alphaproteobacteria bacterium | reverse complement strand
TGCGTCGGGATAGCCCTGCTGGGCGCGCCGGGCCGGCAGGGCGGACAAGGAGCAAAGGATGTTCTCGATTCGCAAGGCGGCCGGCATCGGCCTCGCCGCCGCCGGGCTCGTGCTGGTAGGGCTGGCGCCGTCTTGGCCGCAAGCGGCGACCCCGGCAGCGCCCGCCGCGCCGGCGGAGGGCGCGCCGAGCCAACCCG
>VAZU01000221.1:4436-6281 GCA_005884745.1 Alphaproteobacteria bacterium | reverse complement strand
GACGGGCCGCCGATCACCATTTATCTGGCGACCGACGATACCGGATTTCAATTCCAGGCGGCGATCCCGATCGCGGAGCCGCCCAAGGACGCGCCGCGCGGCGATCTCGCGGTGGGCAAATCGCCGGAAGGCAGGGCGCTCAAATTCGTCCACCGCGGCTCCTACGACGGGATGGACACCACCTACGATGCGATCACCAATTACCTCGACCAGAAGGGCCTGGAAGCCAAGGATCTCTTCATCGAGCAATATGTCACGGATCCGGTCACCACGCCGGAAGACAAGCTCGTCATCGAGGTGTTCGTGCCGGTGAAGTGAGCCACAAACTCAGACACTCCTCAGAGTTTGCCGCTCGTTAAGTGCATCCGCATCGCGCGGAGCCAAATGCGGCGAGTCCTCAGCTCAGCTCCCACGCCTCGCCCGGCTTGAGTACCCGGAACCGCTCCGGCGCGATCCCCGCGGTGCTGCGCGCCTCGATCAGCGCCCGCTCGGGCGCGTCGATCGCTTCGTCGGTGAGGTGGAACGTACCGTGGTGATGCGCCAGCGCGAGCTCGGCGCCGAGATCGAGGAAAGCCTTGACGCTCTCCTGCGGGTTCATGTGCTGCTCGCGCATGAACCAGCGCGGTTCATAGGCTCCGATCGGCAGGATGGCGAGGCGGATCGGGCCCTGCCGGCGCGCATCGCGGAAACGCCGGCCCTCGCCGTAACCGGAATCCCCGACGTGATGGATGCGTCCGGCCGGCGTCTCGATGCCGAACGCCGCCCATAGCGCCTTGTTGCGGTCGAAGAAATGCCGGGCCGACCAGTGCTGCATCGGCATCAGCGTGACCGCGAGCGTGCCGAGATCGACGCGGTCGCCCCAATCGTAGGCCTCGGCGCGGATCGCGGGATCGTGCCGGCGCATGATGAAATCATTGCCGAGCGGGGTGATGACGCGCGGCCGGTGGGTCGCGGCGAGCCGCGACAGCGTTGCGAGATCGAGGTGGTCGTAATGGCAATGCGAGACCAGCACGGCGTCGATGTCGGGCAGCGCCTCGAAGGCGATGCCGGGATCGTTGACGCGCCTGGGGCCGGCGAAGCTCAGCGGAGAGACCCGTTCCGACCACACCGGATCGATCAGCACGTTGAGACCGCCGGCCTGGACGAGCAGGCTGGCGTGGCCGACGAAGGCGACGCGTAGGCTCGAGCCGGAAACGCGCGGCGGCGGTCGGTCCGAATAGGGGCTCGGATACGCAAGCGGCCATTCGGATTTCCGGCCGGAGCTCCACCACCGGATCAGGTCGCGAATGCTCTTCGGCGGCACGCCGTCGGGGTCGAGGAAACGCACCCCGTCGAAATGATCGGAGATCGGCCCGTCGTAATAACGGGCGGTCGCGGCTCGCGCGCCTAGCCCGCCAGTCCCGGCGGCGGCAGCGGCGGCCAACAGCGTGAACAGCCGGCGGCGCGAAAGTTTCATCGGGGCTCCTTGCTCCGAATCGACGATAGGCGCAATCGCGTCATTCGGTGGCGCGCCTGCGGCCCGGCACCGCGCCTTGACTCGGCTCCGGCGCGTCCATAGCTTCCGCGGGCTCTCTTGGAGCCTGAGAATTCGATTGGCCGACCGGTCGCAGGGGCCGGAGGTCGACGTCCGACAGCGCGGTGCGCCCTCGGGCGCAAATGTGTTTGGAGTAGCGGTGGCGCACGAACGACAGGCAGCAAACTCCGCTGACCTCCCCCTGCAAGGGGGAGGTCGACGCACGCAGTGCGTCGGGAGGGGGTCACTTTCACTTTGTTCGCCGCGGACCCCCTCTGGTTTGTCGTGGACCCCCTCCCTATTCCTCCCCCTTGCAGGGGGAGGGAAGAGCG
>VAZU01000221.1:0-4431 GCA_005884745.1 Alphaproteobacteria bacterium | reverse complement strand
CGGGATTCTGATGTTCGACAGCCTCTCGGAACGACTGGGCAACATCCTCGACCGGCTGACCGGCCGCGGGGCGCTGAGCCAGGCCGACGTCGACGCGGCGCTGCGCGAGATCCGCCGCGCGCTGCTCGAAGCCGACGTGGCTCTCGACGTCGCGCGGGCCTTCGTCGACCGCATGCGCGAGCGCGCGGTCGGCGTCGAAGTCGTCAAATCGGTGACCCCCGGCCAGATGGTCGTGAAGCTCGTCCACGACGAGCTGATCGCAACCCTGGGGACGCAGGGCGAGGGCATCGATCTCAATGCGCCGGCGCCGGTCGCCGTCATGTTGGTCGGGCTCCAGGGCTCGGGCAAGACCACGACCGCCGCCAAGCTCGCCAAAAGGCTCGGCGAGGCGGCCAAGCGCAAGGTGCTGATGGCGTCGCTCGACACGCGCCGGCCCGCCGCCATGGAGCAGCTCGCCGTGCTCGGGCGCCAGACCGGGACCGACACGTTGCCGGTCGTCACCGGCCAGACCGCGGTGCAGATCGCGCGGCGCGCGCTCGAAGCAGGCAGGCTCGGCGGTTACGACGTGGTTTTGCTCGATACCGCGGGGCGCATCACGCTCGACGACGCGATGATGAGCGAGGCCGCCGAGGTCAAGCGCGCGGCGGATCCCCACGAAGTGCTGCTCGTCGCCGATGCGCTGACCGGGCAGGACGCCGTCAATCTCGCCCGCGCGTTCAACGAGCGCGTCGGCCTGACCGGGATCGTGCTGACCCGGGTCGACGGCGACGGCCGCGGCGGCGCCGCGCTGTCGATGCGCGCGGTGACCGGCAAGCCGATCAAGCTGATCGGCACCGGCGAAAAACTCGATGCGCTCGAGGATTTCCATCCGGCGCGCATCGCCGACCGCATCCTCGGCATGGGCGACATCGTCTCGCTGGTCGAGAAGGCCGCGGCCACGATCGACGCCGAACGGGCGCAGCGCGTCGCCGAGAAGATGCGCAAGGGCGCGCTCGATCTCTCCGATCTGCGCGATCAGCTCGAGCAGATGCAGAAGATCGGCGGTGTATCCGGGCTGATGGGAATGATCCCGGGCATCGCCAAGATGAAGAAGGAGATCGCCGGCGCCAATCTCGACGATCGCGTGGTCAAGCGGCAGATGGCGATCATCGATTCGATGACGCCCAAGGAGCGCCGCCACCCCGACGTCCTCAAGGCCAGCCGCAAGAAGCGCATCGCGGCCGGATCCGGCACCAAGGTCGAGGACATCAACCGGCTGCTCAAGATGCACCGGACCATGGCCGACATGATGAAGGCCATGGGGGGCGGGGGCGGCAAGCGCGGCCGCATGGGCGCGCTGGGCAACCTGTTCGGAATGGGCGGCGGCATGCCCAGACCGGAGGAGCTGGCGAAGCTCGCGCAACAGATGCCCGGCGGGATGCCGGGGCTGCCGCCGAATTTTCCAACCGGAAGCCCGCCCGGGCTTCCGGGGCTCGGCGGCAAATTGCCGGGTTTGGGCGGAATGCCCGGACTGGGAAAGAAGAAATGACGAACCAACCGAAGGAGCCGACATGTCACTGAAAATCCGGCTGGCCCGCGCCGGCACCAAGAAGCGGCCGTACTACCACGTGGTGGTCGCCGATTCCCGCGCGCCGCGGGACGGCCGCTTCATCGAGCGATTAGGTCATTTCAATCCGCTGGTGGGGAAAGACGCCAAGGATCGCCTCAAGCTCGACCTCGAAAAAATCAAGGCGTGGCTCGCCAAGGGCGCAACGCCGACCGACCGCGTGCTGCGATTTCTCGACGAGGCGGGCGTGATGAAGCGTCCCGCGCGCAACAACCCGAACAAAGCGCAGCCGAAGAAAAAGGCGCAGGAACGCGCGGCGGCCGCGGCGGCCGCACCGGTTGGCGCCGCCGCGCCGACCCCGGCCCCGGCCCCGGCGGCGTCGGCTGCGGTGACCGAAGCTCCGGCGGGCGAGGCTGCCGCAAGCTGAGCTTGATTATGGGAACGAGGCCGCCGTCGCGCTCCGAACCCTCCCCCCTTACGGGAGAGGGTCGTCCCAGCCGGTCACGGCGAGGACGGGGTGAGGGGCCCAGCCGGGCAGAGTACCCCTCACGCCGGCTTACGCCGAAGGCGCTCGCCACCCCTCTCCCGCAGCAAGGGGAGAGGGGGAGGGTCTGCGTGGCCCAGATCGGTGCCCCGCATGGCGTTCGCGGCGAAGTACGGCTGCGCTCGTTCACCCAGGATCCGATGGCGCTGATGCGCTACGGCGCGCTCGAAGCCGAGGACGGTTCCCGCGCCTTCGAGCTCGAGGCGGTGCGCCCCGCCAAGAATGCGCTGATCGCTCGCTTTCCCGGGGTTACGAACCGTGACGCTGCGGCGGAACTGCGGAACGTGAAGCTTTACGTCCCGCGCGCACGGCTGCCCGAGCCGGAAGACGAGACCTATTACCATCGCGACCTGATCGGGCTTGCGGCGGTCGATCCGGACGGAGCAGCCGTTGGCACGGTCTGCGCCGTGCAGAACTTCGGCGCCGGCGATCTCATCGAGATCGCACCGGCGGCGGGCGGACCGAGTGTTCTGCTGCCCTTCACCAAGGCGTACGTGCCGGTGGTCGACATCCCGGCCGGGCGGGTCGTGCTCGAGAGGCTGGTTCTGGAACCCTCTCCCAAGGGGAGAGGGTGAAGCGCGCGGGTGGCCAGCATGTCGTGGCGCGCGAGTGTGCTCAGCATTTTCCCGGAAATGTTTCCGGGGCCGCTGGCGCTGAGCCTGGCCGGACGGGCGCTGGAAAACGGGCTGTGGTCGCTCGAGCCCATCGACATCCGCGCGTTTGCGACCGACCGCCACCGTTCGGTCGACGATACCCCGGCCGGCGGCGGGCCCGGCATGGTGATGAAGCCGGATGTGCTTGCCCGCGCGCTCGACGCCTGCGGGAGGCATGATCGCCCTCGATTGCTGATGAGCCCGCGGGGCGTGCCGCTGACCCAGGACCGGGTCGAGGCCTGGGCGCAGGGCTCGGGCCTCGTCATCGTGTGCGGCCGCTTCGAAGGGGTGGACGAACGGGTGATCGCGGCGCGGGGCCTGGAAGAGGTATCCGTCGGCGATTACGTGCTCTCGGGCGGCGAGATCGCCGCGCTGGCTGTGCTCGACGCGTGCGTGCGCCTGCTGCCCGGCGTCATGGGCAAGGAGGCTTCGGGCGCAGAGGAGAGCTTTGCCGCCGCGCTGCTCGAATACCCGCAGTACACGCGCCCGCAGGTCTGGGAAGACCGAGCCATCCCGGACGTGCTCGTCTCCGGCGATCACGCCAAAATTGCCGCGTTCCGCAGGAGCGAAGCCGAGCGCCTGACCCGCGAGCGCCGGCCGGACCTGTGGGCTGCCTATCTCGACCGGATCCGGCGTTCGACGACCAACAGATGACAAATGCGCCGGCCTGTCGTATAGGCGGCGCCGACCCTTGAAAACATTGGCAGACAAGCGCCCCGCAGCGGCGCAGCCGACGGAGAATTCGCCATGGACCTGATCCGAGAGCTCGAGCAGGAGCAGATCGCCAAACTTTCCGCCGGCAAGGAAATTCCCGATTTCGGCCCCGGCGACACATTGCTGGTCAACGTCAAGGTGGTCGAGGGCGAGCGCAGCCGCGTCCAGGCCTACGAGGGCGTGTGCATCGGCCGCTCGGGCCGCGGGCTCAACGAAAGCTTCACGGTGCGGAAGATCTCTTATGGCGAGGGCGTCGAGCGCGTATTTCCGCTCTATTCGCCGATGATCGATTCCATCAAGGTGGTCCGCCGCGGCAAGGTGCGACGCGCCAAGCTCTATTACCTGCGGCAGCGGCGCGGCAAATCGGCGCGCATCACCGAGAGGCAGGATCGCCAGGGGCCGGGCGCGGGCGCCGGCGCCGCCGCCGCGGCGGCCGAGCCGGAAGAGGCCGCCGCCGAGTGAACGCGCTTCATGCGCGATAGCCGCCGGATGCGGCGCACCGCGCTCGGGAACGAAACGGACGAATGCGTATGCCGAAGCCGCGTACCCTCTACGACAAGATCTGGGACGGCCATCTGGTCGACGAGCAGCCCGACGGCACCTGCCTGATCTACATCGACCGGCATCTCGTCCATGAGGTGACCTCGCCGCAGGCGTTCGAGGGCCTGCGTCTCTCCGGCCGCAAGGTGCACGCGCCGGAAAAGACCCTCGCGGTGGTCGATCACAACGTCCCGACCACCGACCGCAGCAAGGGCATCGACGATCCGGAGGCCGCAACCCAGGTCGCCACACTCGCCGAGAACGCCAAGCTGTTCGGCATCGAATATTACGACGCGCTCGATCGCCGCCAGGGCATCGTCCACATCATCGGTCCCGAGCAGGGCTTCACCCTGCCCGGCACCACAATCGTGTGCGGCGACAGCCACACCTCGACCCATGGCGCCTTCGGCGCGCTCGCCTACGGCATCGGCACG
>VAZU01000220.1 GCA_005884745.1 Alphaproteobacteria bacterium | reverse complement strand
ACATCGTCGTGCTGTACCTGGAGAACCGCAGCTTCGACAATCTCTACGGCCTGTTTCCGGGCGCGGAGGGATTGCAGAACCTGGACCGGATTGCTCCGCAAGTCGATGAGCACGGCGAGCCTTACAAGACGCTCCCGCGCGCGCTCGATTCCACTCTGCGCACGCCGGACCTGAAGGAAGATGATCCGAGCCCGGTCGATCCGCGAATTCCCGCGAATCTACCGAACCACCCGTTCCGTATCGATTCGTTCGTTCCGCTCGATGCGAGGAGCGGTGATCTGGTCCATAGATTCCTCACCGAGCAGCGCCAGATCCACGGCGGGAAGATGGATCGGTTCATCGTCGAAGGAAATACCGGTTCGCTGCCGCTCGGCTATTACGACGGGTCTTCCCTAGCCATGTGGAACTTGGCGCAGGAGTTCACGCTCGCCGACCATTTCTTTCACGCGGCGTTCGGCGGGTCATTCCTCAATCATTTCTGGCTGATTTGCGCCTGCTCGCCCGAGATCCGCCCGGAAGACTGGGCGATCCTCGACCACAAGATGCTCGGCAACCCCTCGGCATTCCCGCCGCAGGACCCAGAGATCTGGGACGATCACGGGCATTTCTGGGCGGTGAACCTCATGGAGAGCGTGTTCCCGCCCCACCATCGCAATATCCCGGCTCACCGGCTGCTACCCGCGCAGACCCACGCCACCATCGGCGACCGGCTCTCGGAGAAAGGCATCAGCTGGGCCTGGTACGCGGGGGGCTGGGCCGACGCGGTCAGCGGCCATGCGGACAGTACGTTTCAATATCATCATCAGCCTTTCGCGTATTTCGCCGCATACGGCAGCGATACCCCCGGAAGGGCCGAGCATCTCAAAGACGAGAATGAGTTCCTGCGCGCCATCGATGCCAATACGCTGCCTTCGGTCGTATTCTGGAAGCCGCTGGGCCGGGATGACGAACATCCCGGGTATGCAGCCATCTTGGCGGGGGACCGCAAGGCCGCGGAGATGGTCGAGAAGATCCGTAACAGTCCCGCGTGGGGCTCAACGATCATCATCGTGACTCACGACGAGAACGGCGGTACCTGGGACCATGTAGCGCCGCCGCGGATCGATCGATGGGGGCCCGGCACCAGGGTCCCGGCGATCGTGATCTCGCCGTTCGCCAGGAAGGGCTTCGTTGATCAAACGACCTATGACACGACCTCGATTCTGAAGCTGATCGAGGAACGCTTCGGGTTGCAGCCGCTCGGCGACCGCGACGCCCGGGCGGACGGATTGTCGAACGCGTTCGATTTCGCTGCCGCGCAATAGGGCCGCTCGCCGAGCTCGGCGGGAACTCGCTCTCGTAATCTAACGCCGCGCGGGCGGTGGGCACTTCAGCGCCGGCCCGAACCAGCAGCTCGGCGATCGTAGACAGGATCGCGGCAAGGACGGCTCGTTCACCCGCACCACCGTAGCGATGCCCTCCCGGCGCGCCGTCACCGTCCCGTACCCCGTCCCGCGCAAGAGCGGGGCCTAGCGTTGCGTTGCTTCGCGCCGTCGCGGGGCAATTGCGCTCAACCGGACAGATTCAACAATCCAAGCGCCTCAAGATCTGCCACTAGGTGTTGGCGAATTCCCCGGCGTGGGGATTGTCCGGCCCCGTCGATCAGCCGGCGCATCGCGTACCGGCCGGAGTGCCCGCACTTCGCGCACTCGACCGTGAGCGCGCCGAGCCTCAGGCGAGCCCGTAGAGGGCCGTTCCCGGGCACCGGGCGACGCTGAAAACGCGCCAGGGCTTGCGAGTCGTGGGCCAGAACGTGGGCTAGTGCGGTCACCGCCCGCCCAAAAAAGAGAAACCCCAGCTTTCACTGGGGTTTCTCAGCGACGTGGGGCGGTGCCGGGATCCGCCCCTATCGCATTGGGTATGGCCTACTGCACCACCTCGCCGTGGAGCGTGAGGTCGAGCCCCTCGCGCTCGATCTCCATGGGTACGCGCAGCCCCATGACGAGGTCGAGCACCTTGAGGATGATGTAGGACGCCACCGCGTCGTAGACGAAGACGATCAGGATGCCTTCGATCTGGTTGATGACCTGGGCGACGTTGCCTTCGATCAGGCCGGCGGTGCCGCCGTACTGCTCGATGGCGAACACGCCGGTCAGCAGCGCGCCGACCGCTCCGCCGACCGCGTGCACGCCGAAGGCGTCGAGCGCGTCGTCGTAGCCGAACAGGTGCTTGAGGCCGGTGCAGCCCCAGTAGCAGAACACGCCGGCGGCGATGCCGATCGCGAGCGATCCGACCGGGCCGACGAAGCCCGAGGCCGGGGTGATGGCGACGAGGCCGGCAACTGCGCCCGTGCAGATGCCGATGACGGTCGGCTTGCCGCGCAACGCCCATTCCACGAACATCCAGGTGAGCGCCGCGGTGGCGGTGGCGATCTGCGTCACCGTCATCGCCATGCCGGCCTGCATGTTGGCGGCGACCGCCGAGCCGGCGTTGAAGCCGAACCAGCCGACCCACAGGAGCGAGGCGCCGATGAAGGTCAGCACCATGTTGTGCCCCGGGCCGGTGTCCTTGCGCTTGCCGAGCACGAGGCAGGCCATCAGGCCGGCCGTGCCGGAATTGACGTGGACCACCGTGCCGCCGGCGAAGTCGAGCACGTGTATCCAGGCGTCGGAATTGGCAGAATTGAGGAAGCCGTCCGGACCCCACACCCAGTGCGCGATCGGCGCGTAGACCAGCGTCGCCCACAGGCCGATGAACCACAGCATCGCCGAGAATTTCATGCGCTCCGCGAAGGCGCCGGCGATCAGCGCCGGCGTGATGATCGCGAACGTCATCTGGAAGCACATGTAGACGGTTTCGGGGATGGTCGGCGCCAGCGGATTGGGATTGCCGATGTTCTTGGATATGTCGCTGAGGATCCCCTGCAGGAACGCCCGGTCGAAACCGCCGAGGAACGGCGTTCCGGCGCGGAACGCGGTGCTGTAGTTGACGATCACCCACAGCACCGTGACCAGGCAGGTGATGGCGAAGCTCGTCATCACCGTGTCGCCGACGTTCTTCTTGCGCACCATGCCGCCATAGAACAGGCCCAGCCCCGGGACGGTCATCATCAGCACCAGCGCCATCGAGGTGAGCATCCAGGCGGTGTCGCCGGAGTTCGGCGTGCATTTCTCCAGCACCGGAGGCTTGGCGGTACCGTCGCAGGCCGGCGGTGCCGCCTCGGCCGCGGCAGCCGCCGCCGGGGCGGCGGGCGCGGGGGCCGGCGCTTGCGCGAGCGAGGCGTTCACGAACACGAAGCTGATGAACGCGGCGAGGAGGAGTCCGCAGGCGAGAGCCAACAGCCCCCCACGAGACGATTTCTTGGACGTCATGGTCTAGCTCCTGTCCATAGGGTTGGGTGCGGGTTCACAGCGCCGCTTGGTCGGTTTCGCCGGTGCGGATGCGCACCGCGTGCTCGAGGCCGAACACGAAGATCTTGCCGTCGCCGATCTGGCCGGTTTTCGCCGCGGCGGTGATGGCCTCGGTGACTTTGTCGACCTGGTCGGCGGCAACCGCGACTTCGATCTTGAGCTTGGGCAGGAAGCTGATGGCGTATTCGGTGCCCCGATAGATCTCGGTGTGCCCCTTTTGCCGGCCATACCCTTTGACTTCGGTGACGGTAAGCCCGTGGACGCCGACGCCGGTCAGCGCGTCGCGGACCTCGTCGAGCTTGAATGGCTTGATGATGGCCATGACGAGTTTCATGGAAATCCCCCGCTTGGGCCCGTTCACGCAACCGCAGACCGGGCGACGATGGGCTTGGCCGCGGAAGGTGCTCCCACCCCGGCGTTTGCCCCGGGGAAGCATGCAATCAAGCCGCGTGCCAACTCGGCGGGAGGAGCCTTAACGTTTTGGAAAGAATGATGGTTTCGACCGCGGCATGGCGCGAACGGCGGCACGCCCTGCCGCACAAAGAAGCGCCAAGTTTGCACAAAAAATAATCAGTGAGGGCCGGCTCGTGGCGCTGGACCGCTCGGCAATGCCATCATCGAAGGACGGGATTACAGCGCGTCGGCGTCGGTCTCGCCGGTGCGGATGCGCACCGCGTGCTCGAGATCGAGCACGAAGATCTTGCCGTCGCCGATCTGGCCGGTCTTGGCGGTGGAGGTGATCGCCTCGACCAATTTGTCGGCCCGGTCGGCCGGAACCGCGACCTCGATCTTCACCTTGGGCAGAAAATTCACCGCATATTCGGCGCCGCGGTAGATCTCGGTGTGGCCGCGCTGGCGCCCATAGCCCTTGACCTCGGTCACGGTGAGGCCGGCGATGCCGAGATCGCCGATGGCGT
>VAZU01000219.1 GCA_005884745.1 Alphaproteobacteria bacterium | reverse complement strand
ACCTCATCGAACCTTGACCGGAGTCATTCGAGGCTCGATTTGGATGGCCCGTGGCTGGCGCTCGAACGCCTGCTCCATCGCTTCGACGGATTCGACCAGCTTGTCCGGGTTCAGCCGGATCGTAGTCCCGCAACCCGGGCAGGTGATGATGTGATTGACCTCGAGCCAGCCCAAGGTCTGCCGCATTTGATACGTGCATTCCGGGCACTGAAACGCGATCCGATGGGCGCTGATGCGAGCCATTGTGGTCCCGGACGTCCGCGGTACGCGAGCATAGCCATCCGCGCGGCGCGCCCGCAAAGCATCCAGCCAGTTAAGCTTAACCGCCGATGCCCGGCTCGGCTCGCGAGGAACGCTCCCGATCCACAACGTTGCCGTTTGTGCAAGGCGTGCTAGACGCTTCGGGACCGTCAAAAGCGCCACAACGCGTCTTTCCGCCGGCGCCGGAACCCCGACTTCCCATGTCCTTGCCGATGCGAGAAGCCGCCCCCACCGGGAAGCCTGCCGCGCCCGGGCAGCGCTCGCTGTTTCTGCGCGTCTTCCCCTCGATCATGGTGCCGATGTTCCTGGCGGTGATCGACCAGACCATCGTCGCCACCGCGCTGCCGGCGATTGCCGCATCGCTCGGCGGAGTCGAGCGCGTCTCCTGGGTAGTGATTTCCTATCTGGTCGCAGGCACCGTGGCGGCGCCGGTCTACGGCCAGCTCGGCGACGTATTCGGCCGTCGCCGGCTGATGTTCGTCGCCCTGCCGATCTTCCTTGCCGCCTCGCTGTTTTGCGCGTTCGCCACCAGCATCGAGATGCTCACCCTCGGCCGTGTGCTCCAGGGGCTGGGCGGCGGCGGGTTGATGACGTTGTCGCAGGCGCTGATCGGAGAAACCGTGCCGCCGCGCGAACGCGGGCGTTATCAGGGCTATCTCGCGGCGGTGGTGGTCTCATCGAACACGTTCGGGCCGGTCGCGGGCGGCTATCTGACCCAGCACCTGGGCTGGCGCTCGATATTCCTGATCAACCTGCCGCTGGGGATCGTTGCGGTACTGCTGACCTTGCGGCTCGAGGCCAAGCCGGGCTTTCGCAGCGAACATCGCTTCGACTTGACCGGCCTGCTGCTGTTCGTGGGGTTCGTCGCTCCGACGCTGCTTGCGCTCCAGCAGATCCAGCACGCGGAGGTCCGGGCACTGCCGGCGATCGCGGCGCTGGCCGCGCTGGGCCTCGTCGCGCTCGCGCTCTTGTTGCGCCAGGAGCGCCGGGCGCCCTTCCCGCTGCTGCCGATCGGCTTGTTGCGCCAGCCGGCGATCTGGCGCAGCGACGCGCTCGCGGCCTGTCATGGCGCCGCCCTCGTCTCGCTGATCACCTTGCTGCCGATCTATCTGCGCGTCGCCCGCGGCGCATCGGCGTCCGAAACCGGGCTCCTGCTGGTGCCGCTTACGATCGGGATCGGCATCGGCTCGATGATCACCGGGCGCGTCATCAGCAGGACCGGACGAACTTCGATTTTTCCGTCCTACGGTCTGATCTTCGTCACGATCACTCTGCTGTTTCTGGCATTTTGGCTGCCGCGTCTCAGCGCTTCGGCTCTCGCCTGGGTGCTGTTGTGGAACGGGCTGTTCATGGGAACCGTCATGGGGGTCGTGCAGATCAACGTGCAGAGCGCGGCCGGGCCGCAAATGCTCGGTGCGGCGGCCGCCTCGGTGCAATTCTCCCGATCGGTCGGCGCGGCATTCGGGACTGCCCTGGTCGCCGCGGTGCTGTTCGCGACGCTGGCATGGACCGATGCGGAGGCTGCGCGGCTGTTCGGGATGATGGTGCAGCGGGGCGCCGATGTCTTGGCGGCGCTGCCTGCTCCGCGTCAGGCGGCCCTGCGGGGCGAATTCGACGAAGCGTTCCGCGCCGCGTTCCTGACGATCGCGGCCTTCTCGGCGCTGGGACTCGTGCTGGCCTGGTACACCCCGGTGCGGCGCATCTGAACTGCCCCGACAGCCGTCACGGATGCTTGCCCAAAACCGTCAATCAGCCTCAGGAAGCCGATCGACGTTTACTGTTGCTGATCGGGCTGCCCCAGGATTTGCAGCTCGTACCGGTGTTTGAAAACTTCGATATTGTAGACGACGTAGATCGCGGCCACCGCGCAGATCAATGCGCAGGCGACCAGAATGACGTCACGAAGGCCGCGAGACATGATTAGGCACATAGGTACGGCGCCGACACCCGGCAATGCGCGCACTGCAAGGCAGACGCTTGGGATTCGCTGCTCGATCGGCGCCGCCGCGACCGCCGGCCGGGTCGACTTGGAGAACCGGAACATTCCGCGGCAATCCGCATTGACGTTCGCTTGTATTACCCCCGGAGACCAGTCTCCGTGGCGGGCCCGTTTGCGGCGGACCTGACGTGGAGCTCGTCCTTTCAATCCTATGGCTGATTGCCGTCGTCTGGCTCCTGCTGCGCGCCTTGCGCCAGCGTAGTGCATTGCGCTCGCTGCGTCCTGCGGGCTTTTCCGGGCAAGCGCCGCGCGTCGCCGTCATCGTTCCGGCGCGCGATGAAGCCGCCAACATCGCGCGCTGCCTCGCTGCGCTGAGCACCCAAACTGGTTCGGGACTGCGCATCGTGGTGGTCGATGACCAGTCCACCGACGCAACGGCCGCGATCGCCGCCGCGTTTGCCGAGCGCGATCCGCGCATCCGGCTGCTGCAGGCGCCGGCGCTGCCGCCGGGCTGGGTCGGAAAGTGCCACGCCTGCTGGGTCGGGGCCCGCGCCGCCCTCGCGGCCGACTGGCTGTGTTTCATGGACGCCGACGTGACGGCCGAGCCCATGCTGATCGCCAGCGCGGTCGAGGCCGCGGAAACCGAGGCGCTCGACTTGCTGTCGCTGGCGCCCCGGCACGAGCTGGAGTCCTTCGCCGAACGGCTGGTCCTGCCGTGCGGCCTCTACCTGCTGGCATTCATCCGGGACTTGGAACGGATCCCTGCGCCCGGCCGGCCCGAGGTCCATGTCACGGGACAATGCATGCTCGTCCGCCGCACCGCCTATGCCGCGGTCGGCGGACACCAGGCGGTGCGCAATGCGATCTGCGAGGACACGGCGCTCGCCGGATTGATCAAGCGGTCCGGCCGCAAGATCGCGCTCTATGGCGGCGAGCGCCTGCTTTCGACCCGCATGTACAGCGGATGGCGGACCTTGTGGCCCGGCCTTGCCAAGAACCTTGTGGAGATGCTCGGCGGCACGCGCTCGACAGTCCTGACCGCGCTGGTCGGAGTGGTGCTTGCCTGGGCTGCCGTGCTCGTCCCGCTGATGGACGCTCTGGCCTGCCGCGACGGCGTGCCCGGCGCGTGCGGCGCGCTGGCTTTGGCGCTGGCCGCGAGCGCCGCCGCCTTCGGCCTGCACCTCGCGGGAACGCGGTTCTTTCACATCCCGTTCTGGTATGGGCTTATTTTCCCGTTGGGCTACACCGCCGGCGCGCTGATCGCGATCGACAGCGTGCGGCGGCGTCTGAGCGGGCGCGTCACCTGGAAAGGGCGCACCTACCCATGAACGAACTCCCCGATGCGGGCCAACCGGCTCCCGAAATGCCGCATCGAGAACTATCGGAGCACGTACGCCGCGCCTCGGGCCGGGCGACGACGGTCGTGCTCGTCGTGATCGTGCTGTTCCTGTACGGGATCCGGCACGTGCTGCTGCCCTTCGTGCTCGCGGGCGCGGCGGCCTATGCCTGCACGCCGGTCGTGAATTGGCTCACGGCCCGAACCCGGCTGCCCCGCCTCGTGTGGGCGGTCGCGGTATTCTGCCTGCTCGCCGGCACGCTCGCCCTCCTCGCGGAACTCGGGCTCCCGGCGCTGTTCGTGGAGCTCGCGAATTTCGCCACCGATACCGAGCGCATCATCGAGGATGCCATCCGCGGGGTGATCGGCGAGCGCACGGTGGTTTTGCTCGGGGAGCCGATGAATGCCTCGCAGCTCGCCAACCAAGCCGTCGAGGGCGTGCGCGGCTGGGCCGCGCAAACCACGGAAATCGTCACCCTTGCCGTCTATAGTTTTGGCTTCGTGTTCGGCACGTTTCTGACGCTCGTGATCCTGTTCTATTTCCTGACCGGAGGACCGCAGCTGGCACGGGGAACCATCCGGCTGATCCCGCCGCAGCAACGCGCGCTGATCGCGCACATCGGCTCCAAGATCGATCCGGTGCTCAAGCGTTACATCATCGGCGTCGTCCTCGTGGTCATTTACGCAGGGGTCGCGGCCTATGTCGGGCTCGGCCTCATCCTCGGACTCAAACATGCGGTCTTTCTTGCGATTTTGACCGGCCTGCTCGAAATGATCCCGGTGATCGGACCCCTGATGGCGGCGGTGATCGCCGGCGTAGTGGCGCTGCAGGCCGCGACCGGGGTGTGGAACATCATCGGCTACGTGATCTAC
>VAZU01000038.1 GCA_005884745.1 Alphaproteobacteria bacterium | reverse complement strand
CGCCGGAATCGCCCTTCATCCGGATCGCTTCCTCGTAGATGCCGCGGAACTGCCGCTCGGAGATGTTGCCGTAATAGCCGCGCAGCTTCTGCTTGGCGCGAAGCTGCACGCCGTAGTCGGAGAGCTTGCCCTTGCGACGCTGGCCGTGCTGGCCGGGACCGTACTCGCGGCGGTTCACCGGGCTCTTCGGGCGGCCCCAGATGTTCTGCCCCATACGGCGGTCGAGCTTGTATTTCGATTCATTGCGCTTGGTCATCGCGTCCTCATGCGGCGCTTGGCGCCGGTTGGAAAAATTCGAGGATCGCGCCCTCCTTTGCCGAAGCCGAGCTTCCGGCCGACAGGCGGTGTCTTAAAAGCGCAAGATGCCGCCGCGGGTCGCGAAACGTCGTGCGGGCCCGTTTTGCGGGCCCGCAACGTGCCGGGGTTCTAGGCGGAAAGCGAAGGGGTGTCAAACGCCTCGAGCGTGGCGATCTCGCCGATCCCGAACCGCGACAGATTGGCGACGAGCGCCGCCGACAGGTTGCGCCCCGACGTGAAGATCGCGGTCGCCGGGGCAGAGGGCATGCGCGCTTCGGCCGGGCCGACGAGGTCGACCACGCGCCGGGCGATCGCCGGGGCCGGGTCGATGAATTTCGCGGGCCAAAGCGCGAGCCGCTCGAGCCGCTCGATGAGCAGCGGATAATGGGTGCAGGCGAGCACGATGGTGTCGGTCCGCGCCGCGTTGGCGACGAAGCAGGGGGCGAGCTCGGCGGCAATCGCCGCATCCTCGACCGGGCTGCCGCGCAGCTCGGCTTCCGCCAGGCCCGCGAGGCGCGCCGAGCCGACCAGGGTCACCTCGCAGCCGGCCGCGAACTCCCGGATCAGCGCACGGGTGTATTCGCGCTTGACCGTCGCCTCGGTGCCGAGCACCGACACGCGCTTGGTGCGCGAAGCCGCACAGGCGGGCTTGATCGCCGGCACGGTGCCGACGAACGGCACGACAAAGCGCGCGCGCAAGCTCGGCAGCACGATGGTCGAGGCGGTGTTGCAGGCGACGACCACGAGGTCCGGGTCGTGGGCCTCGATCAGGTGCTCCATCAAAGCAAGAACGCGCGCGACCAGCCGGTTCTGCTCGATCGCGCCATAGGGAAAGCCGGCATCGTCGGCCACGTACACGAGATGGGCATCCGGGCGCGCCTTGGCGATCTCGCGATAAACGGTGAGCCCGCCGAGACCGGAATCGAAGAGGAGGATGCGGGGCGCGGGGATCATGGGTTTCAAGGCGAACCGGCCGGCCAAGATGGAAACCGGATCATGGCGGGAATGGGGAGCGAGGCCCGGCGCGCAGGCGAGGGGCAGCGTGCCGAACTCGATCCCCACATTGCGCATGTGTGCTCGCCCGCCCTTCGCCGCCATGCGTAGACCGCGAAGGCTTAGCGGGCGGTAAACGTCGTCCGACGCTCAATTGGATTCTCGGGTGCGAACGGGAATACGCCGCGGGAGCGGGGTCAGGCCTTGCCGAACACGCGCTGAAAAATCGTGTCGACGTGACGCAGGTGGGCGTCGAGATCGAAGCTCGCGGCGATCTCGGGCTTGCTCAGATGCTTGCGCACGTCGGGATCGGCGTCGAGCAGCGCACCGAAATCGCCTTCGCCGCTCCACGCCTTCATGGCGTTGCGCTGGACCAGCCGATAGGCCTCCTCGCGCGCCACGCCCTTTTGGGTGAGCGCGAGCATAATGCGCTGGGAATGGATGAGTCCGCCCAGCCGGTCGAGATTCTTGCGCATGTTCTGCGGATAGACCACGAGCTTGTCGATCAGCCCGGCGAGCCTCGCGAGCGCGAAATCGAGCGTGACGGTCGCGTCCGGGCCGATCATGCGCTCGACCGAGGAATGGGAAATGTCGCGCTCGTGCCAGAGCGCCACGTTCTCCAGCGCCGGCGTCACATAGGCGCGCACCACGCGGGCAAGTCCGGTCAGATTCTCGCTGAGCACCGGGTTGCGCTTGTGCGGCATGGCGGAGGAGCCCTTTTGGCCCTCCGAGAAATATTCCTCCGCTTCCAGCACTTCCGTGCGCTGCAGATGGCGGATCTCGGTTGCCAGCCGCTCGACCGACGCGCCGATCACGCCGAGCGTGGCGAAATACATGGCGTGGCGGTCGCGCGGGATCACCTGGGTGGAAATTGGCTCGACCGCGAGCCCCATGGCCTTGGCGACATGGGCCTCGACGCGCGGATCGACCTGCGCGAAGGTGCCGACCGCGCCGGAGATCGAGGCGGTTGCGACCTCCTTGCGGGCGGCCACGAGCCGCTCGCGGCCGCGCGCAAATTCCGCATAGGCGCCGGCGAGCTTGAGCCCGAAGGTGGTGGGCTCGGCGTGGATGCCGTGGGAGCGGCCGATCGTGGGCGTGAGCTTGTGCTCGAACGCGCGGCGCTTGAGCGCCTGGAGCAGGGCATCCGCGTCGGCGATCAAGAGATCGGCGGCGCGCACGAGCTGGACGTTGAAGCAGGTATCGAGCACGTCGGAGGAAGTCAGCCCCTGATGCACGAAACGGGCATCCGGGCCGACGATCTCGGCGAGATGCGTCAGGAACGCGATGACGTCGTGCTTGACCTCGCGCTCGATCGCCTCGATGCGCTCGACGTCAAAGCGGGCATTGCGCCCCTTATCCCAGATGGCCTTGGCCGCGGTCTTCGGGATCAACCCGAGCTCGGCCATGGCGTCGGCGGCATGCGCCTCGATCTCGAACCAGATGCGGAACCGGGTCTCGGCCGTCCAGATCTCGGCCATTTGCGGCCTGGTGTAGCGCGGGATCATCGCCGAGCCTTTCACGCCGCCTCGCCGCGCGCCATCAACGCGGCATTGCGGATTGCCGCAATGTTGGCGCGGTAGCCGTCAGGCTTGGTGTTCTTGAATACCGCAGAGCCGGCGACCAGCACGTTGGCGCCTGCCGTCGCCACGGCGCCGGCGGTTTCCGGGGTAATGCCGCCGTCGACTTCGATGTCGATGTTGCGCCCCGCGACCATGTGCCGGACCGCCTGGATCTTGTCGAGCATGGCCGGGATGAATTTCTGGCCGCCGAAACCGGGATTGACCGACATCACCAGGATGAGGTCCACGAGATCGAGCACGTAGCCGATCGCGCTTTCCGGGGTCGCGGGGTTGAGCGACACGCCGGGTTTCTTGCCGAGCGCGCGCACCGCCTGCAGCGAGCGATGCAGGTGCGGGCCGGCCTCGGCATGGACGATGATGTGGTCGGCCCCGGCATTGGCGAATGCCTGCAGATAGGGATCGGCCGGCGCGATCATCAGGTGCACGTCGAGGATTTTCGGGGTGTGGCGGCGCAGCGCTCTGACCACGTCGGGCCCGATGGTGAGGTTCGGCACGAAATGCCCGTCCATCACGTCGACGTGGATCCAGTCGGCGCCGGCCGCTTCCACCGCGCGCACCTCCTCGCCGAGCTTGGCGAAATCGGCGGAAAGGATCGAGGGGGCGACAAGCAGCGGACGCATCGCATTCTCCGGCACGAGCTTCGGGTAACACGCGGCGGAGAAGCCGGCAACGCGACTTGGGCACGCGCTCGAGCGATCTACCCGAATCTCTCTCGATCCGTCTGCAAACGCTGGGCAATCGGCTTGAGCAATTGCGGTACCAGGTAGATCGGGAACTGGGCGATGCCGAAATAGAGCCAGACGAGGTCGGGGACCGCCCCGCCGGTCGCGGCCAGCATCAGGCCGAGGTTGCGATGGCCGCAGGCGAGCCCGAGCGCAAAGGCGCGCTCGCGGCCGGCACGCGCAAACACCAGGGTCGTGACGGCGGTCAGGCCGAGCGCCAGCATGAACGACAGCAGGACGAGGCCGATCACGAACAGCGGCTGGGCAACGAAGCCGATGGTGACCCCGCCCATGACCGCGACGGCGAAGACGAACAGCAGGACGATGCTCAGCCCGTCGATCCGCTCGCGCTGGCGCTCCACCCAGGCGTTTCCGACAATGGCCCGGATCATGGTGGCGGCAAGCGCCGAGCCCGCGAGGATCGCCAGCAGCTGGACGCCCAGCGCGACCGGCCGCAGCGAGAGCGCGGAGCCGACGAAGAGCTCGGCGAATGCCGCGGCGGTGAACGGCGTGACGACCATGCACAGGACGAGGGTCGCAAGCGACAAGGCCGCTTCGAGCCCCATGAGCGCCGCGAAGGCCGGCGCCGCCATGATCGGCGGCGCGGACGCTTGCAGCATGAGCCCGACGAAGAGGTCGGGGGCGAGCTCGGGGAGGCCGAAGGCCAGAACAACGAGCCCGACGGCCGCGGGCACCGCCAGCATGATCCAGGCGGTCGCCAGCACCACGAGACCGGGCTTGGCGAAATGCGCGCGCAGCTCCCGCGCATCGACCCGCAGGAAGGCGAGCATCAGCAGGAGAAAGATCGCCTCGGGGACGAGCGGCTTGAACAGGACCGCGAGCGGCGGCACCGCCAGGCCCAGAAAGATCGAGGCCGCGACCGCGCGGGTGCCGTGGCGCCCGAGAAAAGCGAGCGCCGCCGCCAGGAGATCGAGCAGACGCATCGGCTGAAGTTCCGGAGCGAAAACAAAGGCGCGATGAGTAGCCGCGAACGGCGGGGTTGAGAACCCTCCTCGGGGTTGGTACCTGCCATGCTTCAGCCGCGCCGCTCCGGGCGGCCCACACGAGGCTCGCAATGGCACGCACGGACGTAATGGTTCTCGGCGCCGGCATCGTCGGCACGTCGACCGCATTGCAGCTCGCCAAGCGCGGGCTCTCCGTCGCGCTCATCGACCGGCGCGGGCCCGGCGAGGAGACGTCCTACGGCAATGCCGGCGTCATCGGCGGCGCCGGGGTTTATCCCATGGCGTTCCCCAACGATTTCCGCGCGTTGCTGGGCATCGCCTTCAAGCGCTCGCCACTGGCGAATTATCATCTGATGTTCCTGCCGAAGGTCGCGCCGTGGCTGCTTGCGTTCCGGGCGGCGTCGAAACCGGAAAAACTCGTCGAAACGGCCCGGATCATGCGGCCGCTGCTGGCGTGCGCCCTCGGCGAGCACGAGGTTTTGCTGCGCGAGTCCGGGGCCGAGCGCTATCTCCACAAGGACGGCTGGATCTCGATCCACCGCAGCGACCGCGGCTTGGCTGCGCTCGAGCCCGAGCTCGAGCTCGGCGCTACGCTGGGGGTGAGGGCGCGCAAGCTCGATGCCGAGGCGGCGCGCGCGCTCGAGCCGAGCCTCAATCCGGTATTCCGCCATGCGATCCACTGGCCCGACATCGCCAGCGTGTCGAACCCGCTCGCCGTCACCCGGGCCTATGCGGCGCGGTTTGCCGCCCTGGGCGGTGTTGTGGTGAAAGGCGACGCGCGCTCGCTGCATCGCGCGGATGGAAGCTGGCGGGTGGAAACCGGCGAGGGGCCGGTCGATGCCGGACAGGCCGTGATCGCGCTCGGCCCGTGGGCACCGGACGTGCTCGAGCCGCTCGGCATTCGCCTGCCGCTTGCGGTCAAGCGCGGCTATCACCGCCACTTCCGGCCCCGCGGCAACGCCGGCCTGACGCGGCCGGTGGTCGATCCCGAGAACGGCTATGCGCTGGCGCCCATGGAGCAGGGCATCCGGCTCACGACCGGCGCCGAGTTCGCCGACCGCGACGCGCCGCCGACCCCGGTGCAGATCGAGCGGGTGATGCCGGCGGCCGAGAATCTGTTTCCGCTCGGGAAGCCGGTCGAAGAGCAACCGTGGCTCGGCAGCCGGCCGTGCTTTGCGGATTCCCGGCCGGTCGTCGGCCGCGCGCCGGGCCGGCCCGGTTTATGGCTGTGCTACGGCCATGGTCATTATGGGCTCACGCTCGGCCCCATCACCGGGCGGCTCATCGCCGAGATGATGACCGGCGCGACGCCCGTGATGGATCCGGCGCCGTTCTCCGCGGAACGCTTCGGCTGAGGTCAATAGTGATATCGGCAAGACGCGATTTCGAGTTGCCGCGCGTCGCCTTGTCCAGTGATCCGGTAAACGAATCGATGCTCGCCCGTAATACGGCGGGACCACCATCCAGCCCGCGCGAACTTCAGTGGTTCGGGTTTGCCAATGCCTCTGAAAGGATCTCGTTTGCTGTCGCGAATAAGCTCATCGATGCGCCGCACGATCCGCTGATCATTTTCCTGCCAATAAAGGTAATCGTCCCAGCCCTCCTCGGTCCACACGAGCCTCATTTGGCAGCGGCGGATTCACCGGCGATTTCGTGCTCACGAAGAGCAACCGTGGCTCGGCAGCCGGCCGTGCTTTGCGGATTCCCGGCCGGTCGTCGGCCGCGCGCCGGGCCGGCCCGGTTTATGGCTGTGCTACGGCCATGGTCATTATGGACTCACGCTCGGCCCCATCACCGGGCGGCTCATCGCCGAGATGATGACCGGCGCGACGCCCGTGATGGATCCGGCGCCGTTCTCCGCGGAACGCTTCGGCTGAGGCCCGACCTACGAGTGCTCACTTGCCGAATTTGTCGCGCCAGCTCGGCAGTGCGCCCGGGAAGGGCAGGGGGCCTGCCGCGAACACCGCGCGCGCGATTGCCCGCGCCAGCGTGTTGGCCGCAATGGCGCCGAGTTCGGAAACGGCGATGAAGGGATCGTTCAGCGGCTTGCGGCCGGTGGCGGCGGCGAACACGATGTCGCCGTCGAGTGGGGTGTGCACCGGATAGATCGCCCGCGCCATCCCGGTCTGCGCCATCACCGCGAGCCGCCAAGCCTGCGCCTTGCTCAGTGCGGCGTCGGTTACGATCACCGCCGGCGTGGTGCTCTCGAGCGCCGATGCCTTGGTCCGCGGGATCAGCGCCGCGGACGGGATCTTGGCCGGCCAGCCCAAGCCGCCGAACTCGCCTGCCTGCTCGAGCGGCGCCGCCCAGAACCAGGGCCCGTCGCCCAAAACGACGCTGCCGGTCGGATTGACGGCGGCAAGTGCGCCCACGATGTGGCCGCTGCTCGTCATCGCCGACGCCGAGCCGATGCCGCCCTTGAGGTTGACGGTGGTCGCGCCGAGCCCGGCCCCGACGTTGCCGAGCTCGAAATCATCCCCTGCGGCCGCGGCGGCAACGTACCCCAGGTCGCGATACGGCGAGTACCGGCCCCAATCCTTGTCGCCGCCGGCGAGCAGATCGAACAGGACCGCACCCGGCACGATCGGCACGCGCGCCGAGCCGATCGCAAACCCGCGGCCCTGCTCGCGCAGCCAAGCCTGAACGCCGTGCGCAGCTTCGAGCCCGAAGGCCGAGCCGCCGGAAATCGTCAGCGCGTCGATCCGTTCGACCGTCCTCGCGGGATGGAGCAGGTCGGTCTCATGCGTGCCCGGGCCGCCACCGCGCACGTCGACCGAAGCGACGGCCGGTTCGTCGAATACGATCGCGGTCGTGCCCGAGCCGAGGCGCGCGTCGTGCGCATGGCCGACCGGGACGCCTTCCACATCGGTGACGAGATTGCGCACGCGTGAAATCCTCTCCCCGGAAACGGCGACGATCTCATATCCAACGCCAATTCAGGAAGCCCAGGCAACCCCGAGTCCGGAAAGGGAAATTCCGGCTGCTGCGATCACATCCCGGCGAAGCCGGGCGAGCGGGCTTGCTTCGCCCGCCATCGCCGGCGCATCTAGCGTGCCATGGCTTCCGACGTCTCGCTTGCGGCCGCGCTTGCGGCCGGAACCTTGAGTTTCCTGTCGCCCTGCGTCCTGCCGCTGGTGCCGCCGTATCTCGTGTATTTGGCGGGGACATCGCTCGAACGCCTGGAAGATGCCGAGCCGGAAGTTCTGGTCCGGCGCGATACCGTCGTCGCCGCCGCATGGTTCGTGCTCGGCTTCTCCACGGTGTTCATCGTGCTGGGCGCCGGAGCGAGCGTGCTGGGCGGGTTCGTGCGCGCCTATTCGGCCGAGCTCGCGATCCTCGCCGGCATCGCCATCATCGTCATGGGGCTGCATTTCCTCGGGCTCACCCGCATCTCGTGGCTGATGCGCGAGAAGCGCGCCGCGATGGGAAAGCCGGTGGGCCTATGGGGCGCCTATGCGATGGGGCTTGCATTCGCGTTCGGCTGGACGCCGTGCATCGGCCCGATTCTCGCGGCGATCCTCGCAGTTGCGGCTTCCGAGGCGACGCTGGTCAAGGGCGCCGGGCTGCTCGCGGTCTATTCGCTGGGGCTCGGCATCCCCTTCATCTTGGCCGCGCTGGTGGTCGAGCCGTTCGCGGCGTTCCTCGGCCGCTTCCGCGCCCATCTTGCCGCGGTCGAGAAGACGATGGGCGGCCTGCTGGTGCTGACCGGCATCGCATTCCTGACCGGCTTCATCACCCAGGCGAGCTATTGGCTGCTCGAGGCGTTCCCGGTGCTGGGAAGAATCGGGTGAGCTCATGCCGTCGTTCCGGGGCGCGCGCCCAGCGCGCGAACCCGGAACCTACGGACGCAAGAAATTCAATGTGCCGCGTTGGTCATGGATCCCGGGTTCCCTCGCTTCGCGAGGGCCCCGGGATGACCATCACGACGGCGGGCCGGAGAGCTCGGTGTAGTTGCCGTCCTTGTTCCACTTGTAGACGACGTAGTCGACGATCTTGATATCGCCCTTGGGGTCGTAGGAGATTTTTCCCAGCACCGTGTCCCAGGTGCCGGCCTTGAGCGTCGCGGCGACCTTCTTGGCGTCGGTCGAGCCGGCCTTCTTGACCGCCTCTACCCATTCCTGGATCGCCGCGTAGGTGTAGAGCGTATAACCCTCGGGATCGATCCCCTTGTCCTTGAACTTCTTGACCACCGCGGCGGCGGTCGGCTTCTTGCGCGGGTCGGGCCCGAACGTGAACAGCATGCCTTCGCCGGCCGGCCCGGTGATCGACCAGAACTCGTTGGTCGCGATGGCATCGCCGGAGATCATCTGCGCTTTGAGGCCCTGGTCGCGCATCTGGCGCAGAATCAGCCCGGCCTCGGTGTGGTAGCCGCCGACGTAGACCACGTCGATCGCCGCCGCCTTGAGCTTCGACACCAGCGCGTTGAAGTCCTTGTCGCCCTGCGTGTAGGCCTCGTAGAGCTTCTCCTTCACGCCGGCCCGGTTGAGCGCCTTCTTGGTTTCGTCGGCGAGTCCCTTGCCGTAGGTCGACTTGTCCTGAAGGATGGCGATGTTCTTGCCCTTGTAGTTTCTGGCGATGAAATTGCCGGCAACCGCGCCCTGCTGGTCGTCGCGGCCGCAGACCCGGAACGTGTTCCACAAGCCGCGCTCCGTGAAGGTCGGATTGGTCGAGGCCGGGGTGATCTGCAGCACGTTGCCTTCGGCATAGGCCTCGGAGGCCGGGATCGAGGATGACGAGCAATAATGCCCGGCCACGAAGGGCACGCGCATGCCGGCGAATTTCTCGCCCACCGCGCGGGCCTGCTTGGGGTCGCAGGCATCGTCGCCGACCTCGATCGCAAGCTTCTTGCCATTCACGCCGCCCGCCGCATTGATATCGGCGAGCGCCATATCGGCGCCGTTCTTGAGCTGCTGCCCGAACGAGGCATATTGGCCGGTCATCGGGCCGGCCACGCCGATCGTGATGGTGTCCTGTGCGAACGCCGTGCCCGCAAGCGCCATGCTGGCGGTGAACACGAGGCCGGCAAGCCGCAGATTTTTCATGCTTCTCTCCCTTACATGAGGCGAAGGACCTCGAGAACCTGCGCCATTCTCTCCGGTTTTCCGGCGATGTCATCCTATTTTCGCGGCATCCTGGCGCGGCTTGCCGTCGGTTTCCGGGCGCTCGCGCCACGTCAAAGGACCGGTGCGTTCATAAAGCCACGGATATTGCCGCGCCATCTGGCCCGCCCGGGTCACCCGCCAGGCGAGGCAGCCAATGAGGATCACGTAGAGCGTATCGGCCAGATACGACAAGGGCGAGAGCAGCTCCGCGTCGAACAGCGCGAAATGAATGAAGCGGATCGCGGCGCCCAGGAGCGCCATGTAGCCCACGACGTGCCAGGCCGGCCGCCAAGTGCCGGCAATGGCCCGGCCCGCGAGCCAGGCCGCCCCGCCCCCAAGGATCCCGGTGACGAACAGGATCTCGGGCCAGGATTCCAGCGCGTAGAGGTCGTCCATCGCGGCATCCTCAGGCGCGCCCGCCCTCGAGGTAGGCGGAGCGGACTTCCGGCCGCGCCAACAACTCCCGGCCGGTGCCGGTCAGCGTGATCAGGCCGTTGACCATGACATAGCCGCGGTTGGCGAGCTTGAGCGCATGGAATGCGTTCTGCTCGACCAAAAATACGGTGAGCTTTTCGCGCCGGTTGAGCTGGCGAATGGCATCGAAGATCTGCTTGACCAGGACCGGGGCGAGGCCGAGCGAGGGCTCGTCGAGCAGCAGCAGGCGCGGGCGCGCCATCAGCGCGCGGGCAATGGCGAGCATCTGCTGCTCGCCGCCCGAAAGCGTGCCGCCGCGCTGATGCAGGCGCTCCTGGAGGCGCGGGAACAGCGCGAACATGCGCTCGAGATCCTCGGCGAAATGCGTGGGCTCGGCGGTCGTGGCGCCCATCTGCAGGTTCTCGAGCACGCTCATGCGCGCGAAGATGCGGCGCCCCTCCGGCGCCTGCGCGATCCGCAAATGCGCGATCTCGTGGGTCGGTAAATCGGTGATGTCGCGGCCCGCGAACACGATCCGGCCCTCGCGCGCGCGGGGGTTGCCGAAGATGGTCATCATCAGCGTGGATTTGCCGGCGCCGTTGGCGCCGATCAGCGCCACGATCTCGCCATCGTAGACGTCGATGTCCACGCCCTTGAGCGCGATGATGCTGCCGTAAAAGGCCTTCACGCCGCGCAACCCGAGCAGCGGCTCGGAACCTTGCACCGCCTCGGCGGCAGGCGCGGAAGCGGCGCTCACAGGCCGACCTCCGCTTCCACCTGCTCGACCTCTTCATCCTCGACGCCCAGATAGGCGGCGATCACCTTGGGATCGTTGCGTACTTCCTCGGGCGAGCCGTCGGCGATCTTGACCCCGTAATCGAGCACGATCACGTGGTCGGAGATGCTCATGACGACCGACATGTCGTGCTCGATCAGCAGCACGGAAGCCTTATGCTCGGTACGGATGAAGAGCAGCAGCTCGTTGAGCTCGGCGCTCTCGCGCACGTTGAGCCCCGCGGCGGGCTCGTCGAGGCAGAGCAGCGCCGGCTCGGTGCACATGGCCCGCGCCACTTCGAGCCGGCGCTGCTGGCCGTAGGGCAGGTCGCCGGCGGGATCGTCGGCGCGCCGCAACAGCCCGATGCGGTCGAGCCAATAGCTCGCCTTGTCGATCGCGGCGCTTTCGGCGCGCGCGTAGACGGGAATGCCGAACAGGCCGAGAAAGGTGAAGCCCGAAGCTTTCATCAACACCTGGTGCTGGGCGACCAGCAGATTCTCCAGCACCGTCATTCCCGGGAACAGCCGGATGTTCTGAAACGTCCGCGCGACCTTGGCGCGTTTGGAGATGCGGAAATCGAGCTGGCGCTCCAACAGGAAAGCCGTGCCGTCGGCATGGACGAGCCGCATCATGCCCGAACTCGGCCGGTAGAAGCCGGTGATGCAGTTGAACACCGTGGTCTTGCCGGCGCCGTTGGGCCCGATCAGCGCCGTGATCTCGCCCCGCCTCGCGGTGAAGCTGAGATCCGCGATCGCCAGCAGGCCGCCGAACCGCATCGACAGATGCTCGACCTCGAGGATCGGATCGGCCGCGGCGTTCATCCGCGTTCTTCCCGGACCAGGCCGGGCTCTATTCCCTTGCGGCGCTCGAGGAACACCGAGGGACTTCTCGTCGCAATCAGCCCGCGGGGCCGCCATACCATGATCGCCACCATGGCGAGCCCGAACACCAGCATGCGGTACTGGGCGAACTCGCGGAACAGCTCGAAGCCGCCCAACATCACCGTGGCCGCGATCACCACGCCGAGCTGCGATCCCATGCCGCCGAGCACCACGATGGCGAGCACCAGGGCGGATTCCGAGAACGTGAAGGATTCCGGGCTGATGAAGCCCTGGCGCGTCGCGAAGAACGAGCCGGCAAAGCCGCCGAACATCGCGCCCATCGCGAACGCCGTGAGCTTCACATTGGTGGTGTTGATGCCCAGCGAACGGCACGCGATCTCGTCCTCGCGCAGCGCTTCCCAGGCCCGGCCGATCGGCAGCCGCCGCAGGCGGATCGTCACCCAATTGGTCAGCAGCGCCAGCGCCAGGATCACGTAGAACAGGAACACGATGCGGTAGGTGGCTGAATATTCGAGCCCGAAGGTCGCCGCAAAGCCGCCCTCCTCGGCGTTGAACGGAATGCCGAAAAACGAGGGCCGGGGAATCCCGGGGACGCCGTTGGGGCCGCCGGTGACGCTCTGCCAATTGATCAGCACCAGGCGAATGATCTCGCCGAACGCCAGCGTCACGATCGCGAGATAGTCGCCGCGCAGCCGCAGCACTGGAAAGCCCAGGAGGACGCCCCAGAAGCAGGCGAGAATCCCCGAGATCGGCAGACACATCCAGAACGACAGGCCGAAATTGGTGGCGATCAAGGCATACGAATAGGCGCCGACGGCGTAGAACGCCACGTAGCCGAGATCGAGCAGTCCGGCGAGCCCGACCACGATGTTCAGCCCCCAGCCGAGCATCACGTAGGTCAGGATCTGGATGCTGAGATCGAGAATGTAGCGGTCGTGATAGAACAGGATCGGCACTGCGAGCGCGAAGGCCAGCAGCGCCGGAGCGAACATGCGGCCGACGCGGTCGAGAACCGCGGTCGCAGCCGCGGGAAGCCGCGGGGCGATATGGATTCGGCGTTCGCCGAATAAGATCCCTCGCAAGAGTCCGCCGACGAAGGCGATCGCGACCAGGATGCCCAGCGTGCCGAATCGCGGGGTGAGCTCGAGGCCGCCGGACGGACCCTGGTCGGTGCGGATGCCGATCAACAGCGCAAACAGCCCGAACGCGGTGGCGGCGGCGACGACCGCGTTCTTGAGCGCGGCTCGGAGGTCGAGAACGGGCTTGACGCGAATGATGCGGCTCCCCCTCAAACTTTCTCGATTTCCGGGCGGCCCAGAATGCCGGTCGGCAGGAAGATCAGCACGATCACCAGGACCGAGAAGGCGGCGACGTCCTTGTACTCGATCGAGAAATACGCCGACCAGAACGTCTCGATCAGCCCGATGAGCAGGCCGCCGACCATCGCGCCGGGTAGCGAGCCGATGCCGCCGAGCACCGCCGCCGTGAACGCTTTTACGCCGGCGACGAAGCCGATATAGAAATCGATCACGCCGTAATAGAGCAGGTCCATGATGCCGGCGACGGCGGCGAGCGCCGCGCCGATCACGAAGGTGAGCGAGATGGTGCGATCGATGTCGACTCCGACCAGCGACGCCATCTTGAGATCCTGCTCGCAAGCGCGCATGTCGCGTCCCAGCCGCGTGTTCGCGACTAGCCAGGAAAACACCAGCATCAGCGCCAGCGTGATCACCACGATGGCGATCTGGACGTTGGACAGGCCGACGGCGAAGCCGTTGCGATCGAGCAAGGTGTACCCGCCCTGGATCAGCGGCGGCAGCGGCTTGACCCGCGCGCCTTGCACGATCTGCACGTAGTTCTGCAGTACGATCGACATTCCGATCGCGGAAATCAGCGGAGCGAGCCGGAACGAATGCCGCAGCGGCCGATAGGCCATGCGCTCCACCGTCCAGCCGTAGAGCGCGGTCAGCGCCATCGCGATCAGCAACACCAGGAACAACGCCAGCGGCACCGCGGTGACGCCCAGCGCAACCAGCATCAGGAAGGCGATGAGCGCCAGGAAGGCGCCGACCATGAACACGTCGCCATGGGCGAAATTGATCATGCCGATGATGCCGTAGACCATCGTATAGCCGATGGCGATCAGGCCGTAGATCGAGCCGAGCGTCAGTCCGTTGATGAGCTGCTGGAGAAAATATTCCATGTGCAAATCCTGCCGCGAACGTTCCGCTCGGCACGGTTCGCGGGCCGCGAACCACCGGAGGGCCGGGTCACCGCCGCGGTGCGAACCACCGAACCGTGGCATTCCTGGGCTCAGAAAAGCAAATTTTTCAAGGTCATGACAGCGCCCCGAGGGGCGGACCATTGCTTGTCCCCAGGGCATCGCCGGCGCGTTTGCATCGCCCTGGCCCGGGCCTATGCTCGGGGCCATGCCGTCCGAGCCCGCACTGCCGTTGTTTCATCTCTACGGCGATCCCCCGGATGATCAGGCATTCGATTTCGTTCACGTCGAGACCATCGGCTCGCGCTCCGCGCTGCACGACTGGACCATCCTGGCGCATCGGCACCGCAACCTGTTCCAGATCCTGCTGATCGAGCGCGGCGGCGGCGAGATGGTGTACGAGACGGCGACCCGGCTGTTCGAGGCCCCCGCCGCGATCCTGCTGGCGCCCGGCGTCGCCCACGGGTTCCGGTTCCGACCGCGGGAAACCGACGGCTGGGTCGTGAGCTTCACCGAGGACGTGGCCCGGGCGCTCGGCGAGCAGTCGGGTGCCGCGCTCGACCGGCTGGCGGCGCTCGCGAGCGATCCGGTCGTGCCGCTCGCGGAGGGCGCGGAAACCCGGCGGCTGGCGGCGCTCTGTGCCGATCTCAACGAAGAGCACGGCCTCGCTCGCGAGGGCCACCGGCTCGCCATGCGCGGCTTGTTGGCGCTGATTGCGGTCGAGGTGGTGCGGCTCGCGGCGAGCCGCGCGCGGACCGGGACGGTGACGCTCGCTCCCGCCGACGCGACCGTCGAGGTGCTGCGGCGCCTCATCGAGGAGCATTTCCGCCGCGACCGGCACGTCGGCTTCTATGCGCAGCAGCTGGCGATGACGCCGGATCGGCTCAACGATCAGCTCAAGCGCGCGGCCGGAGTAACCGCGGGGCATCTGATCCGCCAGCGCCTGCTCACCGAGGCCAAGCGCCAGCTTGTGTTCACCAACCAGCCGATCCACGAGATCGCCGACGACCTCGCTTTCGCCGACCCCTCGCATTTCGCCCGCTTTTTTCGCAAGAACACCGGCACCACGCCGCAGGCGTTCCGCGACGAGCGCGGCGGGTGAGGGCCGCGCAGGACGCGTCAGGGGCCTCTCGGAATCGACAATCTGCAAAATCCGCGAGGCAAACTCGAAACCCTCTCCCGCAAGCAAGGGGAGAGGGGAAGCGCGTTTGCGGCCCGACCCAACAAGACATAGCGTCTCAGCAACCAGCTATCATTTCCCTGTCAGGAACTTCAGCACCGTGTCGCCGTATTCCTGCGGGCGCTCGACATTGGCGATGTGGGCGGCGTCGATCACCGCGAGCCTGGCACCGGGAATGCGGCTCTGCATGGACTCGGCGACCTCGACGGTCGTCGCTGGATCGTGGCGTCCGGCGATGATCAGGGTCGGCGCCTGGATGTGCCCGAGCGATTCGCGCTGGTCCATGTCGCGGATGCCTTCGCAGCAGGCGGCGTAGCCCTTGGGCGGCGTTTTCAGCACCATCTCGCGCATGCGCGCCATGACCTTGGGATTGCGCTCGCGAAATTCCTTGGTGAACCAGCGCTCCAAGATGCCGTCGACCATCGCCGGCATGCCGGGGCCGAGCGCCGTCTGGATGCGCTCGTTCCACAGATCGCGCGCCCCGCCCATGTAGGCGGAGGTGTTGGACAGGATCAGCTTGTCGATGCGCTTCGGCGCATTGGCGCCGAGCCACATGCCGACCATGCCGCCCATGGAGAGGCCGCACCAGTTCACCGTCTTCAGCCCGAGCCCGTCCATGATCGCCAGCGCGTCCTTGCCGAGCCGCTGCATCGTATAGGGACCCTCGGGAACGCCGGACTTGCCGTGGCCGCGGCGGTCGTAACGCACGAGCCGGAACTGTCTGGTGAACGGCCCCACCTGGTCGTCCCACATGGTGAGATCGGTGCCGAGCGAGTTCGACAGCATCAGCACCGGAGCTTGCTCCGGTCCGTCCACTTCAACGTGGATCGGGCAACCGTCGGCTTGAATGGTCGGCATGGCATCTCCTCCCTGTGCGTGAGCCCGGTGGCGTCTTCCCGGCGCGGCGCCGCGGCATCGCGGCCGAGCGGTGCGCCGTGCCCGCCCGGCGGATATCACGAGATCCTTGCCGCAACAATTCGCGTGCTATGATCGAGCCATCCGAGCAGGGAGGCGATGCCGATGGCCATGGTCATGGACGGCGAGGTTCAGCTGCCCGCGCCGCGCGAGGTGGTCTGGGCCAAGCTCAACGATGCCGAAGTGCTGAAAGCCTGTATCCCGGGCTGCGAATCCCTGGAGAAACTGTCCGAAACCGAGTTCCAGGCGGTTGCGGTCGTCAAGATCGGGCCGGTCAAGGCCAAGTTCAAAGGCAAGGTCCGGCTGTCCGATCTCGATCCGCCGAACGGCTATCGGATCTCCGGCGAAGGCGACGGCGGGGTGGCGGGCTTCGCCAAGGGGGGCGCCACGGTCGCGCTGACGCCGAAGGACGGCACGCAGCTTTCCTACCACGTCGATGCGCAGATCGGCGGCAAACTCGCGCAATTGGGGCAGCGCCTCGTCAATGGCGCCGCCAAGAACATGGCCGATCAATTCTTCAAAAACTTCGTCGCGGCGGTGTCGTAAAGCGCACCGCCGGCGAGCCGCAAGCACGGCACGGCCGGCCAACTCCCTTGACCGCACGCCTGCCCGGGGTTCAGACTTGGCGGGTCAAAATTGAAATCCCGGGCGAAAACGGCACGATTTGCTCACAAACGCCGCGGCGCATCCGCGTCGGCGTCACAATAAGAGGCCATCGGCCCGCATTGCGAGGAGGAAACTCATGCCCGCCGTCTCGATGACGGTGAACGGCAAGCCCGTCACCGCCGACGTCGATCCGCGCACGCTGCTCGTCCAATTTTTGCGCGAGGAGCTGCGCCTGACCGGCACCCACGTCGGTTGCGACACCTCCCAATGCGGCGCCTGCGTCGTTCACGTCAACGGCCGGGCGATCAAATCCTGCACGGTCTTCGCGCTACAGCTCGAAGGCGCCAAGGTCGCCACCATCGAGGGTCTTGCCAATGGCGACCAGCTGCACCCGATGCAGGAGGCCTTCCGCGACAATCACGGCCTGCAATGCGGCTTCTGCACGCCGGGCATGATCATGGCCGCGGTCGATATCGTGAACCGCAAGGGCCACGATCTCGACGAGCACACCATTCGCTCGGAGCTCGAAGGCAACCTGTGCCGCTGCACCGGGTATCACAACATCGTCAAGGCGATCGCAGCCGGCGCCCGCGCCATGGGCTCAGGCGCAGCCGTGACGCAGAAGGCCGCCGAGTAGCGGTCCGTTTCGGCTCGGGAGGAAAGCATGAGCGCGACCGGCATCGGCGCGACGGTGCGCCGCAAAGAGGACCAGAGATTCATCACCGGCAAGGGGCACTACACCGCCGACGTCAACCGAGCCGGCCAGACCCATGCCTGTTTCGTCCGCTCGCCCCATGCCCATGCGCGCATCAAGGGCATCGACGCCACGGCAGCGAGTAAAATGCCGGGCGTGGTGGCGGTGCTCACCGGCGCCGATCTCGCGGTCGACAAGCTGGGCAATCTGATCTGCGGCTGGATGATCCATTCCAAGGACGGCAGCGCGATGAAGATGGCGCCGCATCCGGCGCTGGCGCAAACGAAGGCCTGCCACGTCGGCGATCCCGTCGCCGTGGTGATTGCCGAGACCCTGGCGCAGGCCAAGGACGCCGCCGAGAAGGTCCAGGTCGATTACGAAGTGCTGCCGGCGGTGGCCGATCCGGCGCAGGCGCAATCGGCGGGCGCTGCGCAGATCCACGAGGTCGCGCCCAAGAACACCATCTATCAATGGCAGCTGGGCGACAAGGGCAAGACCGACGCGGCGTTCCAATCGGCCGCGCATGTCACCAAGCTCGACATCGTCAACAACCGGTTGGTGCCGAATGCGATCGAGCCGCGCGCCGCGATCGGCGAATATGATTCCGGCACCGGCCATTTCACCTTGTGGAACACCACGCAGAATCCGCATGTGGCGCGCCTCGTCATCGCGGCGTTCATCGGCATGGCGCCGGAGCACAAGCTGCGCGTCATCGCGCCGGACGTCGGCGGCGGCTTCGGCTCCAAGATCTTCATCTATCCCGAGGAAGTCGTGGCGCTGTGGGCGTCCAAGCGCGTCGGCCGCCCGGTGAAATGGGTCGCCGAGCGCGTGGAGTCCTTCCTGTCCGACGCGCACGGCCGCGATCACGTCACCCATGCGGAAATGGCGTTCGATCGCGACGGCAAGGTCGTCGGCCTGCGGGCGAGGACGATCGCCAATCTCGGCGCTTATATGTCGACCTTCTCGTCCTCGGTCCCGACCTATCTCTACGCCACGCTGCTGTCGGGCCAGTACAACATCCCCAACATCTATTGCGAGGTCGACGCGGTCTATACCAACACGGTTCCGGTCGATGCCTACCGCGGCGCCGGCCGGCCCGAGGCGACCTTTGTGGTCGAGCGGCTGGTCGAGGTGGCGGCGCGCGAGCTGAGCATCGATCCGGCCGAGCTGCGCAAGCGCAATTTCATCCACCAGTTCCCGCATCAGACGCCGGTGATCCTCGCCTACGATGCCGGCGACTACAATGCGTCGCTCAAGAAGGCGCTCGAGCTCGCCGACTACAAGGGCTTTGCCAAGCGCAAGCGGGAATCCGCGCGCGACGGCAAGCTGCGCGGCATCGGGCTCTCGGCCTACATCGAGGCCTGCGGCCTTGCGCCGAGCCAGGCGGCCGGCTCGCTCGGGGCCGGCGTGGGTCTGTGGGAATCCGCCGAAGTGCGCGTCAATCCCACCGGCTCGGTTGAGGTCCTGACCGGCTCGCATAGCCACGGCCAGGGCCACGAGACGACGTTCGCGCAGCTCGTGTCCGAACGTCTCGGCATTGCGATCGACAACGTCAGCATCGTGCACGGCGACACCGACATCGTGCAGTTCGGCATGGGCACCTATGGCTCGCGCTCGGGCGCGGTCGGCATGTCGGCGATCGTCAAGGCGCTCGACAAGGTCGAGGCCAAAGCCAAGAAGGTCGCCTCGCACCTGCTCGAGGCCGCCGAAGGCGACATCGTGTTCAAGGACGGAAAATTCACCGTCGCGGGGACCGACCGCTCCGTCCCCTGGGGCGACGTCGCGCTCAACGCCTATACGGCGCACAAGTTCTCCGGCCAGGAGCTCGAGCCGGGGCTGAAGGAGACCTCGTTCTACGACCCGACCAATTTCACCTTCCCGGCGGGTTGCCACGTCTGCGAGGTGGAAATCGATCCCGACACCGGCGAGACCGAGATCGTGAACTGGACCGCGGTCGACGATTTCGGCGTCCTCGTCAATCCGATGATCGTCGAGGGTCAGGTCCACGGCGGGATCACGCAGGGGGTCGGCCAGGCGCTGCTCGAACGCGCGATCTATGACAAGGACGGCCAGCTCGTGACCGGCTCGTTCATGGATTATTGCATGCCGCGCGCGCACGACGTGCCCTCGTTCAAGGTCGGCGTGACGGTGACGAAATGCCCGTCGAACCCGCTCGGCATCAAAGGCTGCGGCGAGGCCGGCGCCATCGCCGCGCCCGCCGCGGTCATCAACGCCATCACCGACGCGATCGGCAGCGAGCAGATCGCCATGCCGGCGACCCCGCAAGCGGTCTGGACCGCGATCCAGCGCGGCAACGCCACCCGCAAAGCGGCGGAATAGGGAGGCTTCGATGTATGCATTCACGTTGCACCGCCCCTCGAGCGTGCGGCAGGCCGCAAACCTGCTCGCCAAGAGCGAGGACGCGAAGCTGCTCGCCGGCGGCCAGACCCTGATCCCGACCATGAAGCAGCGGCTGGCGAGCCCGGCGAGCCTGATCGATCTATCCTTGATCGAGGGCCTGTCCGGCATCGAGCTCCGGGGCCGCTCGATCGTGATTGGCGCGATGACGCGGCACGCGGAAGTCGCGGATTCGCCCGTCGTGCAGGAGAACCTGCCGGCGCTCGCCGAGCTCGCCGGCGAGATCGGCGATCCGCACGTGCGCAACATGGGCACGATCGGCGGCTCGCTCGCCAACAACGATCCCAACGCCGACTATCCGGCGGCCGCGCTCGGGCTCGGCGCCACCATCGTGACCAACAAGCGGCGCATTGCGGCCGACGAGTTCTTCACCGGCATGTTCGAGACCGCACTCGGGGCCGACGAGATCGTCACCAAGGTGATGTTCCCGCTGCCCAAGAAGGCGGCTTACGTCAAGTTCGCCAACCCGGCCTCGCGCTATGCGCTCGTCGGCGTGTTGGTGTCGAAACGCGGCCGCGAGATCCGCGTCGCGGTCACCGGCGCGGGCGCGAACGGCGTGTTCCGGGTGACTGCGTTCGAGGAAGCGCTGCAGCGGCGGTTCGGGCCGAAGTCCCTCGATGGCCTGTCCGTGCCGGCCGCCGGCCTCAACAGCGACATTCACGGCAGCGCGGAATATCGGGCGCATCTGATCGGCGTGCTCGCGCGCCGCGCGGTTGCCGCCGCGGCGGGGTGAGGCCCGGTGGCCCAGGGTTGGGCCTCACGGCTTTCGATCCTATATTGCCCCTGATGCCGGCCGGCAGGAACTCCTGCCGGCCTTTTGGCGCAGGCTAGAGAAGTGCAACAGAACAAAGCGCACAATCTTCCGGGCTCGATCGACGCGACCTTGGCGCTGCTCGCCAAGGCCGATTATCTCGCCGACCGGTCGCTTGCGACCGTGCTGTTCCTCGCTTTGCGCATGGGGCGGCCGCTGTTTCTGGAAGGCGAGGCCGGGGTGGGCAAGACCGAAGTCGCCAAAGTGCTGGCGAAGACGCTCGGGCGGAAATTGATCCGCCTGCAGTGCTACGAGGGATTGGATATCGCCGCCGCGGTTTACGAGTGGAACTACGGCGCGCAGATGATCGCGATCCGGCTCGCCGAAGCCGAAGGCGTCGAGGACCGCG
>VAZU01000037.1 GCA_005884745.1 Alphaproteobacteria bacterium | reverse complement strand
GAAGGCCGTCCGACCGAAAAGGAGACGCTGGTCTCGCGCCTGATCGACCGCCCGGTGCGGCCGCTGTTCGCCGCAGGCTATCGTTGCGACACCCAGGTGATCGCCACCGTGCTGTCCCACGATCTGGAGAACGATCCCGACATCGTGGCGATGGTCGCTTCCTCGGCGGCGCTCACGCTCTCGGGCGCACCGTTCATGGGACCGGTCGGCGCCGCGCGCGTCGGCTTCATCAACAACGAATACGTGCTCAATCCCCAGCTCGACGAGATGTCGGAGAGCCAGCTCGACCTCGTCGTCGCCGGCACGGGCGACGCGGTGCTGATGGTCGAATCGGAAGCCAAGGAGCTGCCCGAAGAGGTCATGCTCGGCGCGGTCATGTTCGGCCACAAGCATTTCCAGCCGGTGATCGACGCCATCATCTCGCTCGCCGAGAACGCCGCGAAGGAGCCGCGCGACTTCGCGCTGCCGGAGAGCGAGGCGGTCGAGAAGGAGATGCTGGGGCTAGTCGAAGCCGACCTGCGCGCCGCCTATGGCATCCCCGGCAAGCAGGAGCGGCACGCCGCCATCGAAGCCGCCAAGGCCAAGGCGATGGCGCATTTCCTCCCCGACGGGGTCGAAAATTCCGCGCACGGCCCGCAGCATGTCGCCGCCGTGTTCAAGGACCTCGAAGCGAAAATCGTGCGGGACAACATCCTCGACACCGGCCGGCGCATCGACGGGCGGGACCTCAAGACCGTGCGCCCGATCGTGTGCGAGGTCGGCGTGCTGCCGCGCACCCACGGCTCCGCGCTGTTCACGCGCGGCGAGACCCAGGCCCTGGTGATTGCCACGCTGGGCACCGGCGAGGACGAGCAATACATCGACGCGCTGCAGGGGACCTACAAGGAGACGTTCCTGCTGCATTACAATTTCCCGCCGTTCTCGGTCGGCGAGACCGGGCGGCTGGGCGCGCCCGGCCGCCGCGAGGTCGGCCACGGCAAGCTCGCGTGGCGGGCGATCCGTCCGGTGCTGCCGCAGCATCACGAGTTCCCCTATACGCTCCGCGTGGTCTCGGAGATCACCGAATCCAACGGCTCCTCCTCGATGGCGACCGTGTGCGGCACTTCGCTCGCCTTGATGGATGCCGGCGTGCCGCTGCGGCGGCCGACCGCCGGCATCGCCATGGGCCTCATCCTGGAAGAGGGGCGGTTCGCCGTGCTTTCCGACATCCTCGGCGACGAGGACCATCTCGGCGACATGGACTTCAAGGTGGCCGGCACCGAACGCGGCGTCACCTCGCTGCAGATGGACATCAAGATCTCCGGCATCAACGAGGAGATCATGCGGGTCGCGCTCGGCCAGGCCAAGGACGGGCGGCTGCACATCCTCGGCGAGATGGCCAAGGCCTTGGTCTCGCATCGCGCCGAGCTCGGCGCGCATGCGCCGCGCATCGAGGTGATCTCCATTCCGGTCGACAAGATCCGCGAAGTGATCGGCTCGGGCGGCAAGGTGATCCGCGAGATCGTGGAAAAGACCGGGGCAAAGATCGACATTTCCGACGACGGCACCATCAAGATCGCGTCGGCCAACGCCGATTCGATCAAGGCGGCGATCAACTGGATCAAGTCGATCGCGTCGGAGCCGGAGGTCGGCCAGATCTACGACGGCACCGTGGTCAAGGTGGTGGACTTCGGCGCCTTCGTGAATTTCTTCGGCTCGAAAGACGGCCTCGTCCACATCAGCCAGCTCGCGCCGCGCCGGGTGCAAAAGGTCACCGACGTGGTGAAAGAGGGCGACAAGGTCAAGGTCAAGCTGCTCGGGTTCGACGACCGCGGCAAGGTGCGGCTGTCGATGAAGATCGTCGACCAGCAGACCGGCGAGGATCTGGAAGCCAAGCAGAAGGCCGAGGCCGAGCGCACCCGCGAGGCGGCGGGCGCCGGGGAGTAGCGCCTCGTCCCGCATCCCGTTGCGCGAAGGGCGGCCGCGAGGCCGCCCTTTTTGCGTGGCGTGGCACGCAGGTGGGCGCGCCGGCGGATCAGTTCGGGCTCATCCGCGCCGAGCCCGGGTGGCCGGGAACCTTGAAGCGCCTGCCGGTGTCGGTGATCTTCTTGCCGTCGACCTGCAGGATGGAGAAATCCTGGTCGAGGTAATTGCCGACGTAAAGATAGCGGCCGTCCGGCGTGAACACCGCCGCCTCCGGCAGGCCGCCGACCTCGATGCTGTCGAGCCTCGTCACCTTGTCGCCGTCGATGCCGAGCACCGTGACGCTGCCGTTGCGGTGGTAATAATAGGCGCTCTTGTTGTTCGACCCGGCGAGGATCGCGGCGACCGCGACGTCGCCCTTGGGGCTGATGGCGAGGCCCTCCGGGCCGTCCCCGACCACGACCTTGTCGATGACGCGCGGCGGAGAAAGATCGAGCGCGACGACGCTCACCGTATCGACGCTGCCGTCGGAGGAGCCGGCCCCGCCGTTGTCGGCGGTGAGCGCGATCTTTCCGCTCGGCGCCATCGCGACGTTGTAGGGCCACAGGCCCGCCGCCCAATCCAGCTTGTTGTAGGTGACCTTCTCGCCGTTCACTTCCAGCAGCGCGACCTTGTGGGCCGGGAATTTGGTCGCGAGCGCCCGCTTGCCGTCCGGCGTGAAGACGACGTGCGAGACTTCGTCACCCATCGGGATGGTGTCGATCACCCTGACGTCGGTGCCGTGGATCGAGAGCACGCTGATCGACTTGTCGGCGCGGTTGGCAACCAGCGCGAGATCGCCCTTCGGGCTGATGCTGAGGCCGGACGGCTGTTTCGCCGCCGTCATGGTCTGCACCAGCTTGACCGGGTTGGATTTGAGATCGATCACGTGGATCTTGTCGTCCGGGACCTGTTTGAGCGTGCCGCCCTCGTCGATCACGTTGACGGAATCGGCGACCAGCGCGACGGACCCGGTCGGATCGATCGCGAGATTGACCGGCGGGCCGACGACCGAGTTCTTCAGCGGCAGATTGGCGACGATCTTCGGCTCGAGCGGATTGGCGAGATCGACGATCAGCACGGAATCCTTGCCGGGCGCCGATAGAATCGGCTTGCCGTTGTCGTCCCACAGCAGCTTCTCATCATTGCCGACGATCATGAACGGCGCGGCCTGCAGGAGCCGCGCGCCGGCGAGCGCAAGGATCGCGGCCAGCGCCAGTGTAAGCGGAAGCGAACGCATGAAATCCTCCCCGCGATTTGTTGTTGGAGCCGTAAGGGGGCCAGCCTAGCCGTTCTCCGGCCGGCGGTCCAATGCGCCGCGCGCATCGCGTGACGCGGCCCCGGACTATTGCGCCGCGTCCTTGGTGCGCTCCTCGGCGGCGGCTTCGGCTTCATCCACGGTCTTGAGCGCGGTGGGTTGCGGCATCGCGACGATGTTGTAGCCGCAATCCACATAATGAATGTCGCCGGTAACCCCGGTCGAGAGATCGCTGAGCAGGTAGAGCGCGGCGCCGCCGATCTCGTCGATCGAAACGGTGCGCCGCAACGGCGAGTGGCGCTGCTGGAAATTGAACATCAGCCGCGCCTCGGAAATGCCGGATCCGGCGAGGGTGCGAACCGGTCCGGCCGAAATCGCATTGACCCGGATGCCGGCGGCTCCGAAGTCCGCGGCGAGGTAGCGCACCGAGGATTCGAGCGCCGCCTTGGCGACCCCCATGACGTTGTAGTTCGGCATCACCCGGGTCGAGCCGCCGTAGGTGAGGGTCAGCATCGATGCGCCGGAACCCATCAGCGCCGCCGCGCGCTTGGCGACCTCCGTGAACGAGAAACAGGAGATCAGCATGGTGCGGAGGAAATTCTCCCGCGAGGTATCGGCATAGCGCCCCTTGAGCTCGTTGCGATCGGAAAACGCGATCGCGTGCACCAGGAAGTCTAGCTTGCCCCAGCTCCGCGCGATCTTGGTGAAGACGAGATCGACGGAGGGGAGGTCTTCGACGTCGCAAGGCAGGATCAAGCCCGCTCCCAGCGTTTCGGCGAGCGGCCGCACGCGTTTTCCCAGCGCCTCACCCTGGTAGGTGAAGGCGAGCATGGCGCCTTCCCGGGCAAGCGCCTTGGCGATTCCCCAGGCGATCGAGTGGTCGTTGGCGACCCCCATGATCAGCCCGCGCTTGCCCTCCATCAGATTGGCCATACCCACCATGCTCCCTGCGCGAGCCGCACGCGCTCGCTTGCTGTCGTGGCCGGGATCCCGAAGGCGCCCGACGGCGAAGTCTCGAATTCCGTCGTATCGTCCGGTCCGATATCGGCGTCCGCGTGCGCTCTTGGGCGGCCGGGCACGGGCGCAAAGTCAGGCATCGAGCCGCTTGAATACCACGGACGCGTTGGTGCCGCCGAACCCGAACGAATTCGACAGCACGCAGGAAAGCTCCACACCGTCGCGACGCTCGCGAACGATGGGTACGTCGGCGAAAGCGGGATCGAGATTGGCGATGTTGGCGCTCTCGCAGATGAAGCCGTTGCTCATCATCAACAGCGAATAGATCGCCTCTTGCGCGCCGGCGGCACCGAGCGAATGACCGGTCAGGGATTTGGTGGCCGAAATCGGCGGACATTTTGCGCCGAAGACTTCGCGTACGGCCTCGATCTCCCGCAGATCACCGATCGGCGTCGAGGTCGCGTGCGGGTTGATGTAATCGACCGGACATTTCACGGCGGAAAGCGCCATGCGCATGCAGCGCGCGGCCCCCTCGCCGGACGGCGCCACCATGTCGTAGCCGTCGGACGTGGCGCCGTAGCCGGCCAGCTCCGCATAGATCTTGGCGCCGCGCGCCTTGGCGTGATCGAGCTCCTCCAGCACCAGCACGCCGGCGCCGCCGGCGATCACGAAGCCGTCACGATCGACATCATAGGCCCGCGAGGCCTGGTCCGGAGTCGCGTTGAACTTCGACGACATCGCCCCCATGGCGTCGAACAGCACGGAAAGCGTCCAGTCGAGCTCCTCGCAGCCGCCCGCGAAAATGATGTCCTGCTTGCCGAGCTGGATGATCTCCATGGCGTTGCCGATGCAATGATTGGACGTCGCGCAGGCCGAGGAGATGCTGTAATTCACTCCCTTGATCTTGAACCAGGTGCCGAGCGTCGCCGAAGCGGTCGAGGACATGGCTTTCGGCACGGCGAACGGGCCGACCCGCTTCGGCCCCTTGCTGCGCGCGATATCGGCGGCCTCGACGATGCTGCGCGTCGATGGGCCGCCGGAGCCCATGATGATGCCGGTCCGCTGGTGCGAGACCTCGTCGGCTTCGAGACCCGCGTCGCGGATCGCCTGCTCCATGGCGACGTGGTTCCAGGCGGTGCCGCCGCCGAGAAACCGCAGCGCCCGGCGATCGATGGCATGCTCGGTGTCGAGGCTGGGCGCGCCGTGAACCTGACAGCGGAACCCGAGCTTCACATAATCGTCGGCGCGCACGATGCCGGATTTGGCCTCGCGCAGCGACGCGAGCACTTCCTGGGTGTTGCTGCCGATCGATGAGACGACGCCCATCCCCGTGACGACGACCCGCTTCATGATTGCCTCGTCCGCAATTCTGTCCGCATCCGGGGCGGTCTCCGAGCGCCTGCGCCGCGCCCTCAGGCGCCGCTCGCCTGCAGCACGGCGTCCTGGCGGAACAACCCGACTTTGAGATCGCTGGCCCGATAGATCACGGAGCCGTCCGCCGAAAGCCAACCGTCGGCGACGCCGAGCACGAGCTTCGCGCGCACCACCCGCTTGATGTCGATGCCGTAGATCACGTTCTTCATCGTCGGCAGCACCTGGCCCGAGAACTTGAGCTCGCCCAGCCCCAAGGCGCGACCCTTGCCGGGCGCGCCGAGCCAGCCCAGAAAAAATCCGAGCAATTGCCACAGCGCGTCGAGCCCGAGGCAGCCGGGCATGACCGGATCGCCTTTGAAATGACAGGGAAAAAACCACATGTCGGGCTTGACGCCGAGCTCAGCGCGGACCAGCCCCTTGCCATGCTCGCCCCCCGCTGCGGCGATTTCGGCGATCCGGTCGAACATCAACATCGGCGGCAGCGGCAATTGGGCATTGCCCTCGCCGAACAACTCGCCGCGGCCGCACGCGAGCAAGTCCTCATAATCATAGCTGCCGCGCCGGGTCTGCATTCCGGTTGGTTCCTCGGGCATGGGCCTGGGCCGTTCTCCTAACACATCGGCGGGGCGAGGGGCAAAGTCGCGCGTCCCGAGCAAAACTCGTGCGTTCGCGCCGCGAGCGCCGATGCCTCGCCGCGACCCGGCGCAATGCCTGCGACATTGTTTTGCGCGCGGCCAGGCCTCGGGGTCGATCGGCGACGCAGTTGCATCCTGGGCCGGGGCTCGCCTATGATCCCGGCAGCAAAACCTCCTGCTCAGGCCGATTAAGGTGGAGCGATTGGTCGCACGAATGGCGCAACCGCATACGATCGTGTTCTCGAGCGCGCTCGACGAGCCGCCAGAGCGGCTGCTGGCAGAGCGGACGGCGCTGACCGGCTGCCCCTGGCACGACGTCCGGGCCATGCTGCGGCACGTCGGGCTGCGCCCGACCCGCCAGCGCATGGCGCTCGGCTGGATCCTGTTCGGCAAGGGCGACCGGCACGTGACCGCCGAGTTTCTCTACGAGGAGGCCAACAAGGCGAAGGTGCCGGTCTCGCTGGCGACGATCTACAATACCCTGCATCAGTTCACGCAAGCCGGGCTGCTGCGCCAGGTCGGGGTCGACGGCTCGAAGGCCTATTTCGATACCAATGCGTCCGATCACCACCATTTTTTCGTCGAGGACGAGAGCGCGCTAGTCGATATTCCGGCGACCGAAGCCGTGATCGACAAGCTGCCGACGCCGCCGCCGGGCTATAAGATCGCGCGGGTGGACATCATCGTCAGGCTCAAGCGCGAGGACGAGCCGGATCGGGGCGGCTAGTCGATCTTCTCGTTGGGATAGACCCCCCATAGACGGTCCTGCTCGATCCAGCCGTCGAATCCATCGCCGACGATCCTGCACCATGCTCCGGTGCAGTGCTTGGCCGAGCCCAGCACGCCGGGCTGCAAGCGCGCGATCAGCCTGCCCGTCCGGTCCGCCCGATCCAACAGCGGCACCGCTTCGTCCTTGGGCTTCGACGCGACCATGATCGTGCGGCGTCCGGACAAGAGCGAGTGATAGACCCAGCCTTCGCCGCCGTCCCGGTCGCGCACGCGCCGCCAATTGTCGAACTCGGCGGTGATCTCCACGGGAAGCGCCGCCTTGGTGTAGACCCAGACGACCTCGTGATCCTTGTCGGGCCCCCCGCGCACGTTGACGCGGTCGGATTTCAGGCTGACGAAGCGAGGAACCGGCAAGCCGGTCGCCGCGCCGGGCGCAAGCGGGTCGGCGCTTGCCGGTCCGGCCGCGATCGGCATGAGCAGCACAAGCGCGAGGGGGAGCCAATTTCGCGATATCATCGACCGGAATTCTGCCTTATCGAGCCGGCAATTCGACTGCGTCCGTACTGTTCGCAAGCACGGGCGCCGAAGCGCGCCGGCGCCGGCCGCCCGCTTTGTCTTGGCCCGGCCATCTGATAGAGAGAGGAACCGGCCGAAGACCCGCCGCCGAACGGTTGCGACAGTCTCGGTCGGCTCGGTTAATGAGCCCTGAACGGGTGAATATGACCGGCATCTCGCATGCGCGATCCCGCGCCGAATGCCGAGGGCGTCGACAATGCCGAACCGGAAAAGGCCGTTGGTGGTGGTCACGCGCAAGCTGCCGGACAGCGTCGAAACCCGCATGCGCGAGCTGTTCGAGGCCCGGCTCAACCTCGACGACAAGCCGATGAGCCATGCGGATCTGGCCGAGGCGGCCAAGATCGCCGACGTGCTGGTGCCCACGATAACCGACCAAATCGACGCCTCCGTTCTCAGCCAGTGCGGCGACAAGCTCAAGCTGATCGCCAATTTCGGCAACGGCGTCGACAACATCGACGTAGCGACCGCGGTGCAGCGCGGCATCACCGTCACCAACACGCCCGGGGTACTGACCGAGGACACCGCCGATATGACCATGGCGCTGATCCTCGCGGTGCCGCGGCGGCTCGCGGAAGGCGCCACCGTCTTGACCGCGGACAAGGACTGGACCGGCTGGACGCCGACCTGGATGCTCGGCCATCGCATCTGGGGCAAGCGATTGGGGATCGTCGGCATGGGGCGGATCGGGCAGGCGGTCGCGCGCCGCGCCCGCGCGTTCGGGCTGCAGATCCATTACCACAACCGCCGCCGGGTCTCCCCTCACATCGAGGAGGAGCTCGACTATTGGGAGAGCCTCGATCAGATGCTCGCCCGCATGGACATCATCTCGGTGAATTGCGCGCACACGCCGGCGACCTATCACCTGTTGTCGGCGCACCGACTCAAGCTGATGCGGCCGGAAGCCTACGTGGTCAATACCGCGCGCGGCGAGGTCGTCGACGAGAACGCGCTCGCGCGCATAATCGAGCACGGCGAGATCGCCGGCGCCGGTCTCGACGTGTTCGAGCACGAGCCGGCCGTCAATCCCAAGCTGCTGAAGCTCGCGCGTGCCGGCAAGGTGGTGCTGCTGCCGCACATGGGCTCGGCTACGATCGAAGGTCGCATCGACATGGGCGAAAAGGTCATTATCAATATCAAGACCTTCATGGACGGACACCGGCCGCCGGATCGCGTGCTGCCCTCGATGCTGTGATCCGAGCCTTCGAACCCCGCATGTGGATTGCATCCCTCCGCTCTATGGCCGCGCTCGGTGCGACGCTGCTCGCCGCAGTGCCCGCGTCCGCGCAGAGCTTGACGATCGACGAGTTCCGCCGCGAGCTCGTCGGCCTGCCGCTCTGCGGCACTCCCAACGTCGGGCCGCTCGCCGGAAAGGCGCTGTGCACCGTGCATCTGCCCGATGGAACCGCCATCCTGTCCGGCTCGGGAATTCTCGTGCGCGGTATCTGGGAGGCCGAAGGCGGCAAAATCTGCCGCCGCAATGCCCATGACGCGCCGGACCGCCGCCGCTGCGTCGAATACGAGCACGTGGGCCCCAACCGCTACCGCAACAGCGACGGCGTCGATTTCTGCATCGGCCCCTGCCCCGAACCGGCCAGCACCACGAAGCCGGCCGAGAAGTGATCGGGCTCCCGCCGAAAGGCGGCCCTGCGCTGTTTCGAGGCGGGGCGATTCCGCCCGGCGCGCGCCTGCTTTATGGTGGAGCGTTCACCAGCCGGGGGAGAACATCATGCGCGCAATGATCGCGGGCGTCGCGGCGGGCGTCCTCGCCACGGCCGTCGTGCCGGGACTGGCAGCCGGTCGACTCGCGCCGAACGAGATCCAGGCGACCTTCTTCAACGGCCAGCCGTTCACCTCGTCGACGCCCTCGAACATCAAGTTCAAGATGGTGTTCACGCCGGACGGCAAAGTCGCGCGCCAGCCGCTCGGGAACGCCGGCCTCAAGGGCGAAGGGACCTGGAAGCTCGACAAGGACGGCTTCTGCACCACCTGGAAGGGCGGCACGCCCAATTGCTTCATCGTGTCGGCGACCGGCGAGAACAAATGGAAGGTGATGAAGGGCCCCACGACCATGGCGGTGTGGAGCAAGTGATACGGGGCGTGCCGCTCAGCCGGCGTGAACCGAGAGATCGCGGATCGCGGATTTCTCGCCCGAGAGCGGATTTCCGGGATCCCAGGCGTAGCGTAACGTCTCGAAACGCAGCGATCGCGCGTCGAGCATGAGCAGGCGGCCGACCAGGCCCTCGCCGAAGCCGACGATCTCCCGGATCACTTCGAGCGCCATCAACGAGCCGAGAATGCCGGTCAGCGCCCCGAGGATACCGGCCTCGGCGCAGGCCGGCACCGTGCCGGCGGGCGGCGGCTCGGGGAATAGACAGCGGTAGGTCGGGTTGGGCCGACCGTCGGGGCCGCGCTCATGCGCCCGGATGGTGGTGAGCGTGCCGTCGAAGCTGCCGACCGCCGCGGTGACGAGCGGTTTTCTCGCGAAATAACAGGCGTCGGACACGAGGTAGCGGGTGGCGAAATTGTCGGAACCGTCGGCGACGAGGTCGTAGCGGCCGATGAGATCGAGCGCATTCGCCGCGGTCAGGCGCACCGCATGGGGTTCGATCGCGACGTTCGGGTTGAGCCGCCCGATCACCGCGGCCGCGCTGTCGACCTTGGGCCGGCCGAGGTCCGGAGTGCCGTGGATGACTTGGCGCTGAAGATTGGAAAGCGACACGGCGTCGTCATCGACGACGCCGAGCGTGCCGACGCCCGCGGCGGCGAGATACAGCAGCACCGGCGCGCCGAGCCCGCCGGCGCCGATCACGAGCACCCGGGCGCGCCGCAACGCGAGCTGGCCCGGTCCGCCGACCTCGCGCAATACGATGTGGCGGGCGTAACGCTCGATCTCCTCATCGGTCAGCATCGGCTTGCCTCGTGGCTTATATCGCCATCGTCGATCGCCTTCGCCAGCCGGCACGCGACGGCGTTCATCGATTGCGGAATTTCGGCGCGCGCTTCTCGATGAAGGCCGCCATGCCCTCCTTCTGGTCCTCGGTCGCGAACAAGGAGTGAAACACCCGCCGCTCGAAGCGCACACCCTCGGCGAGCGAAACTTCGAAGGCGCGGTTGATGCTTTCCTTGGCGAGCATGACGGCCGGCAGCGACATCGACGCGATCGTCTCGGCGGTCTTCACCGCCTCCTCCAACAGATTCGCCAGCGGCACGATCCGGGCCACCAACCCCGCGCGCTCCGCTTCCTGCGCATCCATCATCCGGCCGGTGAGGCAAAGGTCCATGGCCTTGGCCTTGCCGACCGCGCGGGTCAGGCGCTGCGTGCCGCCGATGCCGGGAATGACGCCGAGCTTGATTTCCGGCTGGCCGAACTTGGCATTGTCCGCCGCCAGGATGAGGTCGCACATCATCGCGAGCTCGCAGCCGCCGCCCAGCGCGAAGCCGGCGACTGCGGCGATCACCGGTTTGCGCGCACGCGCGACGCGGTCCCATTGGGCGGCGAAATCGCCCAGGAATGCGTCCATGTAGGTCTTGCCGGCCATCTCCTTGATGTCGGCGCCCGCCGCAAACGCCTTCTCCGAACCGGTGATGACGATGCATCCGATCGCGGACGATGCCTCGAAGGCGTCGACCGCATGACTCAAATCCGCGATCAACGCCGCGTTGAGGGCGTTGAGCGCCTGGGGACGGTTGAGGCGAATGATGCCCACCTTGCCGCGGGTCTCGATCTCGACGTTCTCGTAGCTCATGACGCCCTCTTGGTTCATCCGATCACTTCTGACATACGGGACAAAAGAACGTGGAGCGGCCGTTCTGGGTAACGCGCCGCACGATGCCGGGGCAGCCGCGGGTCGGACAGCGGCCGCTCTCGCGGTCGTAGACGCGGAATTTGTGCTGAAAGCTCCCGAGCTCGCCGTCGGTGCGGCGATGGTCGCGCAACGAGGAGCCGCCGGCCGCAATGGCATCCTCGAGCACGGCCTTGATCGCCGCGACCAGCCGTTCGGCGTGCGGCGTGGGCGCGCCATTGCGCGTCGCCAGCGTCGAGGCCCGGCGCCGCGGCGAGAGCCGCGCGCGGTTGAGCGCCTCGCAGACGTAGATGTTGCCGAGCCCGGCCACGACCTTCTGGTCGAGCAGTGCGGCTTTCAGACTCGTCGCCTTCCCGGCGCAGGCCCACGCGAGGCTTGCCGGCGTGAAGGCGCGGTCGAGCGGCTCGGGGCCGATCCGCATCAGCGGATGTTTTTCGAGCTCGGCGCGGGGCACGAGCAGCATGAATCCGAACCGGCGCGGGTCGTTGAACGTTACCGTCGCGCCGGACGACATGCGGAACACCACGTGATCGTGAGCGAGCGAGCGCGAGCGCGCGAAATGCAACGCGCCGGGGGCATGTTCCGCGGCGCCGTCGAGCACCCGGAACGAGCCCGACATGCCCAGATGCATGACCAGCACCTCGCCCGAGGAGAGATCGGCGAGCAGATATTTGGCGCGGCGGCGAAGCGCTTCGACGCTCGCCCCGACCAGCCGCCGCGCGAAATTCGCCGGCAGCGGCCAGCGCAGGTCCTCGCGGTGGGCCTGAACCGCCAGGAAGGAGGCGCGCTCCATCGCCGGGGCGAGGCCCCGCCGGACCGTTTCGACCTCGGGAAGTTCCGGCACGTTTACTCCGTCAGGCGATTTCCGGGGATTAGATAGCGCCCCAGCCGCCCCCGCGCTATGGTCGAAACAGCGATCGGAGCCATGGCATGGGCGAAAATCCGGCAAATCGCGAGACCGATTTCGGTTTCCGCAATGTGCCGCTCGCCGACAAGCAGGACCTCGTCGACGACGTGTTCCGCAAGGTGGCGCGGCGCTACGATCTCATGAACGACCTGATGTCGGGCGGGCTGCATCGGGCCTGGAAGGATGCGCTCGTCACCGCGATAAACCCGCCGCGGCAGACACGAGCGTTCCGGCTGCTCGACGTGGCGGGCGGCACCGGGGACGTCGCGTTTCGCGTCGTCGAAGCCGGCGGCTCGGCTACGCGCGCCACGGTCCTCGATGCGAGCGCGGACATGCTGCAGGTCGGCCGCGAGCGCGCGCGGGAGCGCGGCCTCGAGGATGCCGTGAGCTTCGTCGAGGGCAATGCCGAGCATCTGCCGTTCGCCGATTTGAGCTACGACGCCGTCTCGATCGCCTTCGGCATGCGCAACGTTCCGCGCATCGAGCGGGCGCTCGGCGAGGCGTTTCGCGTGCTCAAGCCGCTCGGGCATTTTTTGTGCCTGGAATTCTCCGCCGTCGACGTTCCGGGCCTCGATCGACTGTACGATCTCTATTCGTTCCGGATCATTCCGGCCCTGGGGCGGGCGGTGGTGGGCGACGCCGAGCCCTACCGCTACCTGGTGGAATCGATCCGCCGATTTCCGCAGCCGGAGACGCTCGCCGCGATGCTGCACGGCGCCGGCTTCCGCCGGGTGTCGCATCGGCGCATGTCCGGCGGCATCGTGGCGCTCCACTCCGGCTGGAGGCTGTGATCTCGGCGCGCCCGCATATGAATCTCCTGCTCCGCGGCAGCGCGCCGGAATCGCCCGTGCGGCGTCCCCCCATGGTGTTGGCTCCCGCGCATCTGGCGCGGCTCGCCCGCGCCGGCTTCGTGTTCGCGCGCGAGGGGGTATTCGGCCTGTTGGATCCGGTGTTCTTCCCGTGGCCGATCGGTCTCGTGCTGCGTCTCGGCAGGCTCATCGAACGGCGGACCGGAGCGACCGCGGCGGCGGGGGCGGCGGGGGCGGCGGGCACAGCCGGCGCGGTGCGGCTCGCCGCGGCGCTGACCAGGCTCGGCCCGAGCTACGTCAAGCTCGGACAGTTTTTGGCAACGCGGCCGGATATCGTCGGCGCGGCGCTGTCGCGCGATCTCGAAAGCCTGCAGGACCGAATGGCGCCGTTTCCGCAGGCCGAGGCCGAGGCCGCCGTCGCCAGCGCGCTCGGCGCGCCGCTGCGTGACAGTTTCGCGAGCTTCGGCCCGCCGGTTGCGGCCGCCTCGATCGCGCAGGTGCATCGCGCCGAGGTGCTCGAGCAAGGCGAGCGCCGGCCAGTCGCCGTCAAGGTGCTGCGGTCGGGCATCGAGCGCCGCTTCAAGACCGATCTCGAGGCGTTCGCATTCGTCGCCTTCCACGCCGAGCGGATGTCCGCGGAGGCGCGGCGGCTGCGCATCGTCGAAGTGGTGGATACGCTGGCGCGCAGCGTGGCGGTCGAGATGGATCTGCGCCTCGAGGCGGCGGCGATCTCGGAAATGGCGGAGAACACCAAGGAAGATCCGGATTTTCGCGTGCCGGCGATCGACTGGATGCGGACCGCCAGGGACGTGCTCACGCTGGAATGGATCGATGCCACGCCGCTGTCCGACCGCGCGGCGCTCATCGCCAGGGGCTTCGACCTCAAGCAGCTCGCCCGCGCGCTGATGCAATCGTTCCTGCGCCATGCCTTGCGCGACGGCTTCTTTCACGCCGACATGCACCCGGGCAACCTCTTCGTCGACGCAAATGGCCGGTTCATCGCGGTCGACTTCGGCATCATGGGCCGGCTCGGGCCCAAGGAGCGCCGGTTCCTGGCCGAGATCCTGCACGGCTTCATCACCCGCGATTATCTGCGCACGGCCGAAGTGCATTTCGAAGCCGGGTACGTTCCGCCGCAGCACTCGGTCGAGAGTTTTGCCCAGGCGATCCGGGCGATCGGCGAACCGATCCACAGCCGCACCGCCGCCGAGATCTCGATGGCCAAGCTGCTCAATCTGCTGTTCGAAGTGACCAGCCTGTTCGATATGCGGACCCGGCCGGAATTGCTGCTGCTGCAAAAGACCATGGTGGTGGTGGAGGGCGTGGCGCGCTCGCTCGACCCCGGGCTCGACATGTGGTCGACCTCGGACCCGGTGGTGCGGCAATGGGTCGAGCGGCATCTCGGGCCCGCGGGCCGCATCGAGCAGGCGGCCGAAGGCGCCGTGGAGCTCGGCCGTTTTCTCGGCGGGGTGCCGGAGCTGCTCGGCCGCGCCGCGGTCGTGCTCGACCATATCGACGCGGTCACCCGCAACGGCATCGTGCTCGCGCCCGAGACCGTCGCGGCGATCGGGGCGGCCCAAGCGGGCCATAGCCGATGGACGGGTGTGGCGCTGTGGCTGATCGTGGCGCTGCTGGCCGCCATGCTGGTCTGGGGCTGAGGGCTGGTGCCTTGCATGGTAACACATGTGATACTATGTGAACGTGCAGATACTTGAATACCTGGACGGCACGGGCCGCAGTCCCTTCGGGACGTGGTTCGACGCCCTGGACGCTCAGGCCGCTGCGGGAACGTGATATGGCTCTGACAAAGGATTTCAAGCAAACCGTGAAGGTGCGGGCCGAACGTGATGCAGCATTCCGGCGGGCGCTGCTTACGGAAGCGGTGGAGCAGTTGCTTTCGGGAGAGCTCGAGATCGGAAAGGCCGTGCTGCGCGATTATATCAATGCGACGATCGGTTTTGAAAAGCTTGCACGCGAGACCGGCACCTCGTCGAAAAGTCTGATGCGCATGCTCGGCCCGAAAGGCAATCCGCGCGCCAGCAATTTGTTCATGGTCATCGGCAAACTGCAGCGAGTTGCGGGAGTGCATCTCGCGGTCGATGCGGAGCGCTGAGCCAGATCCCGGCGAGATGGAACAGCGCGGATGCTCCAGGGCGAACGGATCCTGCTGGTGATCGGCGGCGGCATCGCCGCCTATAAATCGCTCGACCTGATCCGGCGCTTGCAAGAGCGCGGCGCGGCGGTGCGGGCGATTCTCACCAAAGGCGGCCAACAGTTCATCACGCCGCTCGCGGTCGGCGCGATTGCCGGCGAGCGGGCGTTCACCGATTTGTTCGATCCCCGCAGCGAATTCGACGTCGGTCACATCCGGCTGGCGCGCGAAACGGATCTCGTCGTTGTGGCGCCGGCAACCGCCGACCTGTTGGCCAAGATGGCGGGCGGCCATGCCGACGATCTCGCTTCCACGGTTCTGCTCGCGACCGACAGGCCGGTGCTGATCGCCCCGGCGATGAACCCGCGCATGTGGGAGCACGCGGCGACCCGGCGCAATTTCGCGCTGCTTGCCGCCGACGGCATCGCCTGCGTGGGGCCGAACGCGGGCGCGATGGCGGAGCGCGGCGAGCACGGCGTCGGCCGCATGGCCGAGCCGCTGGAAATCGTCGCTGCAATCGAGCAGCTGCTGGGCGGCAACGAGGGGGTCAAGCCGCTGCAAGGCCGGCGCGTCATCGTCACTTCCGGGCCTACCCATGAACCGATCGATCCGGTGCGCTACATCGCCAATCGCTCCTCCGGCAGGCAAGGCCACGCCATCGCCCGCGCGGCCGCCGATGCCGGCGCCGAGGTGACGCTGATATCCGGGCCCGTCGACTTGCCCGATCCGGCCGGGATCAACATCGTTCACGTCGAGACCGCGCGCGACATGCTCGAAGCCGTGGAAAAAGCCTTGCCGGCCGACGTCGCGGTATTCGCGGCGGCGGTCGCCGATTGGCGGGTCGCAGCGCCGAACACCCGGAAGTTCAAGAAGGGCACCGAGGTTCCCGCGCTGGTGCTAGCCGAGAACCCGGACATTCTGGCTGCGGTCGCCGGCCGCAAATCCAAGCGGCCGGCGCTGGTCATCGGGTTCGCGGCCGAGACCGAGCGGGTCATCGAGAACGCCAAGATGAAGCTCGCGCGCAAGCATTGCGACTGGATCCTCGCCAACGACGTGTCCGAGGGGACCGGCATCATGGGCGGCGAGAGCAACCGCATCCACCTCGTCACCGCGGATGGCGTGGAAACCTGGCCGCTGCAGCCCAAGCGCGAAGTCGCCAGGATGCTGGTGAGCCGCATCGCCGCGGCGCTTGCACGGCCGTCATGAACGAAATCGAAATCCGCGTGGCGCGGCTGCCCCACGGCGCCGATCTGCCGCTGCCCGCCTACCAATCCAAGCTCGCCTCGGGATGCGATCTTCTCGCCGCGATCCCGCAGGAGGAGCCTATCGTGATCGCGCCGGGAGCACGCGCGGCGATCCCGACCGGGATCGCGCTCGCCCTGCCGCCCGGCACCGAAGGCCAGGTGCGGCCGCGCTCCGGACTTGCGGCCAGATCCGGCGTGACCGTGCTCAACGCGCCGGGCACCATCGACGCCGATTACCGCGGCGAGGTCCGGGTGCTGCTGGTGAACCTCGGGGGCGCGCCGTTCACGGTCAGGCGCGGAATGCGCATCGCCCAACTGGTGATCGCGCCCAATTTGCGCGCCCGAATGATCGAGACCACCCGCCTCGATGATACCGTGCGCAACACCGGCGGTTTCGGCTCGACCGGCAGTTCGTGATTCGATTGCTTTCAGATCCGGCTCATCGCACCCCAGGCAAGGGGATCCTTCTGGCATAAAATTTCTTTCGGTCGTACATATTGCCAACAATGTTCTTTTGTTGGCGCAAATAGTACCTCGAAATAGAATCGCTTCCTATATCGAACGCGGGTCCCCGGCCACGTCCGCTGATGCTCTCCGGCCCTCGGGTGACCGCGCATTGGTCTGCAGCTTCACCCGAAGTACAGGAATTTCCCATGTCCGTCGCCCCGCTGAAATCCCAACCTTCCCCGGTGGCCGACGCGCCGCAACCTGGTCGTGGCCGTGTCTTCGATTCGATCACCGACACTATCGGCGACACCCCGATCGTGCGGCTCAATCGCCTGCCGCGCATGAACGGCGCCCGAGCCCAAGTGCTCGCCAAGCTCGAATTCTTCAACCCGATCGGCAGCGTGAAGGACCGTATCGGCGTCTCGATGGTCGACGCCATGGAGGCGAACGGCAGCATCGGACCTTCGACCGTGCTGATCGAGCCGACCTCCGGAAATACCGGCATCGCGCTCGCGTTCGTGGCTGCGGCGCGCGGCTATCGTCTGATCCTGGTGATGCCCGATTCGATGTCGATCGAGCGCCGCAAGATGCTGGCGTTGCTCGGCGCCGAGCTGGTGCTGACCGAAGCGGCGGCGGGCATGAAGGGCGCGATCGCCAAGGCCGAGGAGCTGCTCGGCCAAATCCCCAATTCGGCGATGCCCCAGCAGTTCAAGAATCCGGCCAATCCCGAGATCCACCGGCGCACCACCGCCGAGGAGATCTGGAACGACACCAAGGGGGCGGTCGACGTGATCGTGTCGGGGATTGGGACCGGCGGTACCGCGACCGGCGTCGGGCAGGTGCTCAAGGCCCGCAAGCCGTCGATCCGCATGGTCGCGGTCGAGCCCAAGGACAGCGCCGTGCTCTCGGGCGGAGCGCCCGGTCCGCACAAAATTCAGGGCATCGGCGCCGGGTTCGTGCCGGAAATTCTCGACCGTTCCATCATCGACGAGGTGATCACGGTGACGAACGAGGAAGCTTTCGAGACCGCCCGCGCGCTCGCGCGCCAGGAAGGAATTCCCGGCGGCATTTCGTCGGGCGCCGCCGTCGCCGCCGCGCTCAAGGTCGCCGCACGGCAAGACATGAACGGAAAAACCATCGTCGTGGTGATTCCCTCGTTCGCCGAGCGTTATCTCTCGACCGCGTTGTTTGAAGGCCTGTGAAAAACGGGGATCAAGACGCCGCCCTGCCGCGGTTTCAGGGTCGGCTGGCTCGATTCGAGTTGCGACGGCATCCGCGTTCACGATCTGGGCTCTTAGCGTTTGCCGGCATCGGAGGTACATTGCAGCGATTCGCGGGCAGCGTGGCGGAGCTTGCCCGCGGCACCGCCGGGCCCCAGTGGCGTCCTCGCTCGGCGGCGCGAGCGCAGGCCGAGCAGGGGCAGTGGGGATGCCGGACACGATCCGGGCCAGGGCCGGACGCTTTCGTGCTGATCGGTGCGCAAGCTTTCTTGCGAAATCCCTGACCGTCGCTGCCGCCTGGGCGCCGCCGCGTCCCGCCGCCGCCGAGCCATGGCTCCTCGCCGACATCGATCGCTATGTGAGCGGGCTTGCTCAATTGCATCGTCACGAGCTCGCGGCGTTGGCCCTGATCGTCGGCGTGGTCTCCTTCGCGGTCGTCACCGCCGTCGGTCTCGTGCGCACCCGCAGCCGCGCGCAGCGGGCCGCCGCCGCCGACCGCGCCGAAATCGTCCGGCTTCGCGAGCAGGTCGACCGCGCGCATGCGCTGCTGTTCTCCGAGCCGCAGCTCGTGATCGCCTGGGACGCGCGCTTCGAGGAGCCGGAGGTCCTGGGCGATCCCGGCATCGTCAATTCCGTCCCGATCGCTCGCCGCATCCTGACGTTCGCCGCCTGGCTCGACGCCGACCAGGCGAGAGCCATGGAGCGCGCGGTCGAGGCGCTTCGCTCCCGCGGCCAGGGCTTCGCCGTTGCGGCGACGACGCTATTGGGGCGCCATATCGAGGCCGAAGGACGTGCCATCGGCGGTCGGGCCGTGCTGCGGCTCAAGGAAGTCAGCGGCGTCAAGCGCGAGCTCGGCGAGTTCGCCGCCCGTCACGACAAATTGCTGCGCGACATCGATGCGATCCGGACCTTGATCGAAGCATTGCCGTCGCCGATCTGGGCAAGCGACGCCGCGGGCCGGAAGACCTGGGTCAACCCGGCCTATGCGCACGCGGTCGATGCCCGCGACGACGCCGAGGCGGTTGCCCGCGGCCTGGAGCTGCTCGATCCCGCCGCGCGCACCGAGCTGGCGACGGCCCGCGATTCGGGCGAGCCCTATGCGGCGCGGCTCGCCGTCATCGTGGCCGGGACGCGAAGGATGTTCGACGTGTTCGACCTCGCCACGCGCAACGGCCGCGCCGGCATCGGCATCGACGTGACCGAAGTCGAAACGACGCGCGGCGAGCTTGCGCGCACGATCGAGGCGCATCGGCGGACCTTGGACCAGCTGCCGACCGCGGTCGCCATCTTCGGCGCCGACCAGCGGCTCACGTTCCACAATGCCGCGTATCGCGCGCTGTGGGGGTTGACGAGCGACTTCCTGGATCAGCTGCCGAGCGACGGCGCGGTGCTCGATCAGCTGCGCGCGGCGCGCAAGCTTCCCGAGCAGGCGGATTTCCGCTCCTGGAAGAATCAGCTCCACGAAGCCTATTGCGCCGTCGAGGCGACCGAGCATCTGTGGCACCTGCCCGACGGGCGCACCTTGCGGGTCATCACCACGCCCACTCCCGAGGGCGGCATTACCTATTTGTTCGACGACGTCACCGAAGCGCTGGAGCTCAAGCGCCGCTACGACGCCTTGATCCGAGTGCAAGGCGAGACGCTCGATCATCTCTCGGAAGCGGTCGCCGTGTTCGGTAGCGACGGCCGGCTGCGGCTGTTCAACCCGGTGTTCGCCTGGATGTGGCGGCTGCTGCCCGCGCTGCTCGCCGAGCGGCCGCATGTGGAGGCGATCATCGCCGCCTGCCAGGCGCTGCATGACGACGACGTGACTTGGCAATCGCTGCGCGGCGCCGTCACCGGGCTGGAGCACCGCCAGCCGATCGCGAAGCGCCTGGAGCGCAAGGACGGCAGCGTGATCGATTGCGCGACCATGCCGCTGCCCGACGGCGCGACCCTGGTCACGTTCCAGGACGTCACCGATTCGGTCAACGTCGAGCGCGCGTTGCGCGAGCGCAACGAGGCTCTGCAAGCCGCCTACGATCTCAAGAACGATTTCGTGCATCTGGTCTCTTACGAATTGCGCTCGCCGCTGACGAACATCATCGGCTTCGCCCAATTGCTCGAAGACCCGGCAACCGGTGCGCTCGGCGACAAGCAACGAGAGTATCTCGGCTACATCAACTCCTCGAGCGCTTCGCTGCTCGCCATCATCAACGACATCCTGGATCTCGCCACCATCGACGCCGGCGTGATGACGCTCGATCTCGGTCCGGTGGAGATTCGCGCGATCGTCGACGCCGTCGCCGAGGCGGTGCGGGATCGCCTCGCCGAGCACGGTCTCGAGCTCGAAATCCGCGCCGATGCCGGTGTGGGCAGCTTCACCGCCGACGAGCGGCGGCTGCGCCAAATCCTGTACAACCTGTTGGTCAACGCCATCGACTTCTCTCCACCCGGCGAGGTCGTCACGCTCGCCGCGGAGAGGCGCAGCGACGCCGTGGTGTTCCGCGTCACCGACCGCGGCCCCGGCATTCCCACCGAGATCCAAGACCGCGTGTTCGATCGTTTCGAGACCCACGCGCTGGGCTCGCGGCATCGCGGTACCGGGCTCGGCCTCTCGATCGTGCGCTCGTTCGTCGAGCTGCACGGTGGTACGGTACAATTGGATTCCGCGGTCGGGCGCGGGACCACGGTCGTCTGTGCTTTTCCGGTCGAGCATGTGGCGGAGCGCGCCGCCGCGGCCGAATAACGGGGGCGGAGCGCATCGAATCTCCGGACCAACTTGACCGCGGCAAGCCATCAGCTGGTGCTTCCGAACGAGCGGGCGACGCGCCGGCTGGCCGCGGATGTCGCGGCCGTTCTCGCGCCCGGCGATCTCGTCACGCTCTCCGGCGATCTCGGCGCCGGCAAGACCACGTTTGCGCGGGCCCTGATCCGGCATCTGGCCGGCGACAAAAGGCTCGAAGTGCCGAGCCCGACGTTCACGCTGATCCAGAGCTATGCACTGCCGCGCTTTCCGCTGGTCCATGCCGACCTCTATCGGATCTCCGAGCCGCGGGAACTCGTGGAGCTCGGCTTCGAGGAAGCGATCGAGGGCGCCGCCGCCTTGCTCGAATGGCCCGATCGCGCCAGCGGGCTATTGCCGGCCGATCGGCTCGACATCGCCTTTCATCTCGCTCCGACACTGGGGCCGAGCTACCGGGAGACGTGCGTTACCGCCTTCGGCTCCTTCGCGGCACGCACGGAACGAATGCTCAGAGTCTGGCGCTTTCTCGAGCAGGCCGGATTCGCGGATGCCGAACGCCAGTTCATCCAGGGCGACGCCTCGACCCGCAGCTACGAACGGCTGGTCAAGAACGGCGGCACCGCTATCCTGATGAACGCGCCACGCCGGCCGGACGGGCCACCGCTGCGAGACGGCAAGCCCTATAGCGCGATCGCGCATCTCGCCGAGGACGTGAAGCCGTTCGTCGCCATGGTGCGCGCGCTGCGCACGCGCGGCTTTTCCGCACCCGAAATCCACGCCGCCGACCTTGCCGAAGGGCTGCTCGTCCTCGAGGATCTCGGTAGCGAAGGCGTGGTGGCGAGCGATACCGGCGCGCCGATCCAGGAACGCTATGCCACCGCCGTCGACGTGCTGGTCGCGTTGCATCGGCAAGCGCTGCCGGGGGTGCTGCCGGTCGCGCCGCGGATCGATCATCCGCTGCCGCCGTACGACCTGGACGCGTTCCTGATCGAGGCGGAATTGCTGCTCGACTGGTATGTGCCGCATCGAGGCGGCGCCGTCGCCCCGCCGGCGCGATCCGAGTTCCTGGCGCTGTGGCGCGCATCGCTGCAGCGCGCCATCGAGGCGCCGCCGAGCTGGGTGCTGCGCGACTATCATTCGCCCAATCTGCTGTGGCTTCCGCAGCGCCAAGGCATGGCTCGGATCGGCCTGCTCGATTTCCAGGACGCGCTGCTCGGGCCGCCGGCCTACGACCTGGTATCGCTGCTCCAGGATGCCCGGGTCGACGTCCCCGAGCAGCTGGAGATGGCGCTGCTCGGCGGCTATGTCCGCGCCCGCCAGGCCTCCGACCCCGGTTTCCGCGCCGCCGAATTTCTGGAACTCTACGCGACGCTGGGAGCGCAACGCGCCACCAAGATCCTGGGGATTTTCGCGCGGCTCGACCGCCGCGACGGCAAGCCGCAATATTTGCGTCATCTGCCGCGGGTATACCGCTATCTGAACCGCTCGCTCGCCCATCCGAGCCTGGCGGCGCTAAAAGCCTGGTACGAGGGCAATATCCCGCCACCCGCGTGAAGATGCCGTAGCCGGGCAATGGAGGCTGCTCTCGTGCGAAATCGGGGCCTTTTTCGGGTGCATTCAGGAAAAATTTCGCGCAGTTTGAACGGCTTAAGGCCATTCAATTCGCCAAAAAGCATCTTATGCTTGCAGGCAAATTTACAATTGCAACTTAATATTGTACGCAGGCGCTGCGCGCGATGCAATGTTTGCCAATCAAGCGGCAGCCGGGATGGATCGCGACGCAGGGGCGCGCAAATAATAAATAATATTGCGATTTTACGTGCGTGCCTTCGCGGCTGCCGATTTGCTAGCGTCGAGCCGCGAATCGCGTTCTGTTCCGCCTCCCCGCCAGCCGTTTGGGAGACCGCTGCATGGCGAATCCGCGTCCTCCGGCTAGACCGCGCCGCGCCATGGTGTTGGCCGCCGGTCTCGGCGTCCGCATGCGGCCGATCACCGAGCGCATGCCCAAGCCCCTGATCGAGGTCGGCGGCAAGGCCCTGATCGATCATGCGCTCGATCGACTGGCGAGCGCCCAAGTAGAACTCGCGGTCGTCAACATCCATCATTTCCCCGATCAGATGCAGCGGCATCTGGCGTCGCGGCGAAGACCCGAAATCCTCGTGTCGGACGAACGCGATCGGGTGCTCGGCACCGGCGGCGGCGCCGTCCATGCGCTGTCCAAGCTCGGCCCGGCGCCGTTCTACCATCTCAATTCCGATACGATCTGGATCGAGGGCGTCACGCCAAATCTCGATCGGCTCGCCGCGGCATTCGATCCGGCGATCATGGACGCGCTGCTGCTGCTGGCACCGACCGCGACGAGCATCGGCTACGACGGCCGCGGCGATTTTTCGTTGGGTCCCGACGGGCGCCTCACTGCGCGCGCGGAGCGGGAGATCGTCCCCTTCGTCTACGCCGGCGTCGCAATCTTCGCGCCCGCCCTGTTCGAGGCGGCCCCGGACGGGCCTTTCCCGTTGAGCCTCTTGTTCGACCGCGCCGCCGCAGCCGGCCGACTGCATGGGTTGCGCCTCGACGGGTTGTGGATCCATGTCGGCGCTCCAGGGGCAATCGCCGAGGCGGAGGCCGCGATCCTGGC
>VAZU01000211.1:4725-6169 GCA_005884745.1 Alphaproteobacteria bacterium | reverse complement strand
CTCTCCCAATGGGAGAGGGAGCAGGCCGAGCGAACGGCTGCTCAGCCGCGCTTCTCGTCCGGCGCGGCGAGGATCAGCGACCAGAACACCTTGTATTTGGAGCTCGGCGTGTAGACCGCGGCGATCCCCATCCGGGTTGCGCCCGGCAGCAGCATGTTGGCGCGATGCGAGGGGGAATCGCGCCAGCCGGAGAACGCCTCGGCGAGCGTGTGATATCCGGCGCCGATGTTCTCGGCGGCGATTTTGGCATCGAATCCCGAGGCCTTGACCCGCCCGGTGAAATTGCGGCCGGTGCCCTGGTCGAGCTTGTCGCGCACGGCCATGGCCCGCGCCTGTTCCTGCGCGATTCGCATCAGCACGGGATCGAGCTCGACCGCGGACAGGCCGTTGTTCTGCCGGTAGCCGGAAATCATCGATTGCGCCGCGGCCGCATCGAGCTCGGCGCCGGGTTCCGCGAGGCTGCGATAAAAGCTCGGCTGCACCGGCGGCTCGCGCGGCGCGCAGCCGGCGAGCGCGGTGAGGGCGAGCAGACAGGCCGGAAGATAGCGGCGGTTACGATTTGGCATGAGACTCGGGAATCGAGGAGGATCGGCAGACCCGTGAACCATGGCGGGTCGATATGTCAAGCAAACGGCCGCCTCCGTTCGGCGTCATCAATAAGAGCTGAGGATTTGCCCCTTGCGCGCTTCCCGTCTCCCCTTGTCGGAGAGGGTGGGTCGTTGCGAGCATGAGCGAGCAACGAGCCGGGTGAGGGGTAGGAGCTATCACAAGCGATACCCCTCACCCGCCTCGCGGATTTCATCCGCTCGACACCCTCTCCCACAACAAGGGGAGAGGGAGAACGAGTATCCGGCTCGCGTGCTCCACACCGCACTATTCGAACTCATCAGAACATGCTCTGCATCAGCTTTCAGCGGCAAATGAAGCTGCCGGTCGCGATCGTCACGGCGGCTTGCCTTCCTCGACCGCGCGGCCGAGCGCCGGATTCTTGACAAAGAAACCGTCCGGAACGAACCGCACGGAGAGTTTCATGTTCGGCATCAGCGGATAGTCCTCGGGCCGCACGACGTGCGTCTCGCCGAGTGAATACCACACCACGACGTCGCGATCGTGGATGCTCTCCTCGCCGGCGTAATGATAGAGCGTGTCGTCGTAATGTGTGGGCGCCTGATTGGGATATTTGCCCCCGGCGTAGAATTCGCCGTCGCGATACGGCGTCACCCAGAGGTGATGGAAGGTGAAGCCGGACGGTCCCTTCTCGCGCCACTGCGGAAAGATCGTCGCGGCATTCTCGACCGGGACGATGGAATAGCCGGCCGGACGCCCGGTAGGGCCCTGGACGGAAGGATTGTAGACCGTCCAACTCCGCGCCTTGGCGTCATCGGCCTCGCGCTTGGCCTCCGCGGCCTTGGCGAACACCCGGTGGGTGAGTGTGAAATACGGC
>VAZU01000211.1:0-4629 GCA_005884745.1 Alphaproteobacteria bacterium | reverse complement strand
CATCGTGCCGTAGAAATCCTCCGGCACCGGCCGAGACTCCTCGCCGCCGCCACCGGCGTCCGTTCCGGGATGCAGCGCCTCGCACCCTTGGCATTTCCCGGCGTTCACCGGCTTGGTGAGAATCTGGCCGGCGAGCTCCGCTTCGAAGGCGAACGAGCCGTCCTGTTTGAATACCCAATTCAACCCGTAGGCATAATTCCCGGCGGACGCCAGGAACCCCACGACCAGCTCGGTCGCGCGCGCCTCGACGGTCGCCTCGTCCTGGCGGTAGTACATCAGCAATCCGGCGTCGCGCTCGTAGACGTAGATGCGATCGTGAGCGACGCGGCCGAAACTTCCGGCATCGGCATCGGGCAGCAAGGGGCTCAGCGTGACGGCGTTCGCCGGCACTTCGCGGCCCGGCGCCACCGGCACCGAAAAACGACCCAGGCCGAAATTGCCCTCGTCGAGAAACTCCATCCACGGCCAGGCCCAGGTCGCATCGCCGTAGCGGCTGACCACCTCGGAAACCGAGGCGCGATAGAGAATCGAGCGCTGCCGGCCGTTGTCGTCGAACCGGACCTGATGCAGCACCAGGCCCTCGCGGACATTGAAGCCGAAGCGCAATCGCCAGTTCCCCCACCGGATCGCGTTGCCGTCGACGACGAAATTCACGCCCTGCGGCTGCACCGGGCGGAGCGGCTTTGCCGGCGCCGCCGTCCCGCGCACCTGCGCATCGAAGATATCGTGCGGGACTTTCCGGTTCGGCACCCCGGGAACGTCGTACAATTGCACGACGCGCCCGCCATGAACGTCGACGACCGCCATCACCGAATCCAGGACCGGACCGAAATTGCCGATTGCATCCTGGTCGGAGATGAACAGCACGCGAACCAGCCGGCCGGTCTCGCCCGAGAGCGCCGGATCCTCACCCACGCCGAGGAATAGCTCGCGGACCGACTTCGATGTCGCGCCGGGGATGTCGAGCCCGTGCCGCACCAGCGCATCCTTGATCTTCGGCTCGGAATCGAGGATTTGGCGCGCACGCTCGAGGTCGTAATCGGTCAGGCCCGGCTGCAGCGGGTCGAGGTCTTGAACCGCATCGAGGCGCCGCGCCGTGAGATCGATGGTGACGGCAAAGCTCTTGTGGCGGCCGAAATCGAGCGCCGCAAGTCGGGCCCGGCGCGGAAACGCTTGACCGGGCTCGAAGCGTTCGACCAGCGATTTCGCCGGCTCCTCGAGCTCGATCCAGGCAAATTTCGTATTCTGCGAAAAGCGTCCGCTCGCCGCCAGCACGTCCCGGATCACGAGGAGCTCCTCCGCGGCGAGCGGATCGAGCGGATGCCTCGGCGCGGCGCCCGCGCCGTCCAGGCACGCCGACGCGCAGCACAGAACGAGCGCCAGGACCGTTTTGCACGTGCCCAGGACCGCCGCGAGCCGGCGGCTTGGCCAAAACAATTCGCACCGCGGCGGCATTTCGGCTCCGTTGCCAGGGTCAGAGACCAGAGCCCGGCATTCTGGCAAAAACGTGCGGCCTGGCTAGCGACGCCGACCCCGATCCGGGCCTAGCGTTCGACCGGCCGATCCTCTATAAGCGCGCCTTCTCGATTTTGCCGAACGTGCCGGGCTTTCGCTGCCTGGGCGCCTATACCCGGGAGGACACAGCCCATGGCCGTGCCGAAACGCAAAGTATCGCCATCCAGGCGCGGCATGCGGCGCTCCGCCGACGCCTTGCGCAAGCCGACGTACATCGAGGACAAGGATTCCGGCGAGCTGCGCCGTCCGCACCACGTCGATCTCAAGACCGGTATGTACAAGGGCCGCCAGGTCCTCAAGCCCAAAACCGAGGTCTGAGCTCCGGTCCCCTGGCGTCGTCTCGGCAAGGCTTGCCGGCGGACAAACCGGCGGCCCGTGCTTCCCCCAAGAACCACCTGTTGGAAGCTGGCCGCCCCGCGCGCTAGACTGGAACTTCGCGGGCCGGGGGACGGGGGCTCGCGTCCGTCATTTCCCATTGGTTTTTGCCGAGGCCGGTCCGCCCCCGCCCGAGGAGGTCGGTTCCGTGTTCCTCATTGGTTTTCCCCTGCTGATCATTCCGCTCGCGATCTACAACATGATCGTATTCCTCACCCCGGGCGTGTTGTGGACCGACAAGGTCGCGACCGTGGCGATGCCATCCCAGTCGGAATGGCCGATCACCTTCGGCGACGTGGTGATCGCGATTGCCCTGTTTCTGCTGTTCGTCGAGGGGCTCAAGGCCAGCCGGGCCGCCGGCAAACCGATGCTGGACCACTTCCTGTCGATGCTGGTGTTCCTGGCGGCGCTCGCCGAATTCCTGCTGGTGAAAGAGGCTGCCACTTCGACCTTCGCGGTGATCACCGCGATCTGCCTCGTCGACCTCGCCGAGGGGCTGGCGATCTCCGGGCGCGCCGCGCGCCATCGGCGGACGATCGAGCGGCTCGAAGCGCAGGCGCCGGGGCAATAGACTGCTTTCCGCGCCCGGCGCCCGGACTGAAACCCGCAATGCACCGCGATTTTCACTTCCCCGGGCGCTCGCCGGTGATCGCGCGCGAGGGCATGGCCGCAACCTCGCACCCGCTTGCCAGCCTTGCGGCGATCGAGGCGCTCCGCGCCGGAGGCAATGCGGCGGATGCCGCCATCGCCGCGGTTGCGGTGCTCGGCGTGGTCGAGCCGCAGATGACCGGCATCGGCGGGGACTGCTTCTGCCTCATCGCCAGGCCGGGAGCGCCGATCTGGGGCTACAACGGATCGGGAAGGACCGGCGCCCGGATGCGGCTCGAAATGTTGGGGGGCGCCGCGAGCGTCGGCCCCGATTCGATCCATGCGGTCACGGTTCCGGGAGCCGTCGAGGCGTGGAGCGCGATCCTCGCGGCCCACGGGCGCTTCGGGCTCGACCGCGCGCTCGCCCCGGCGATCCATTACGCGCAAGCGGGATTCCCGGTCGCCGCCCGCGTCGCGTTCGACTGGTCATCGCTGGTCGAGCGGCTGCGCCGTGACGCCGGCGCCGCGCGGCATTTCCTCGTAGACGGCCGCGCACCGGAAGCCGGCGAGGTGCTGCGGTTCCCGGCGCTTGCCGAGACCCTGAACGCCATTGCGACGGGGGGGCCCGCCGCGTTCTATCAGGGCCGCATTGCGCAGGACGTCGTCGCGACCTTGGCGGCGCGCGGCGGAGTTCTCGCGCCGGAAGATTTCGCCGAGCACCGCGGCGAAGCGGTGACGCCGATTGCAACCAACTATCGCGGGCTCGATGTCGTCGAGCTTCCGCCCAACGGGCAAGGCCTCACCGCGCTCGTCATGCTGAACATCCTCGAGCATTTCGATCTCGCCGCGCTCGATCCGCTCGGCCCCGAGCGGTTCCACCTCGCGCTCGAAGCGGCCCGGCTCGCCTATTCGTTGCGCGATGCGCATGTTGCCGACCCGGCCTTCATGCTGACCGATGTTTTCGGCCTGATAGACAAACGCTTCGCGGCGACGCTCGCCGGCCGCATCGATCCGGCAAAGCGCGGCGCGCTGCCGAACTCGCCGTTCACCGGCGGCAATACCGTCTATCTCGCCGTGGTCGATCGCGACCGCATGGCGGTCTCGCTCATCAACTCGCTGTTCTCGCATTTCGGCGTCGGCATCGCCACCGAGGCGACCGGGATCATGCTGCACAATCGCGGCGCCTGCTTCGTGACCGCGCCGGAGCACCCCAATGGGATCGGGCCGCGCAAACGTCCGATGCACACCATCATTCCCGCCCTGGCGATGCGCAATGGGCGATGCGAGCTCGCCTTCGGCGTGATGGGCAGCCATTTTCAGCCCATGGGTCACACGCATTTCCTGCTGAACGTGATCGATTACGCGATGGACGTGCAGCGCGCGATCGACTTTCCCCGGGCGTTCTTCGAGGGCGAGCGGACGCTGGTCGAGCGCGGCGTTCCCCGATCCGCCATCGAGGGGCTCGAGGCCCGCAGCCACGAGGTGGCGTTTACGGCGGCACCGTGGGGCGGCGGCCAGGCCATTCGCATCGATTGGGATCGCGGCACGCTGACCGGCGGGTCGGATCCGCGCAAGGACGGCGCCGCGCTGGGGTATTAGGGCCGCCCTCGATCGCAGACGCGGCCGTAAGGACCAGCTGGTCCTAGGTCTCCTGTTTCTCGCCCCCGGTGAGCCGATCGAGCCGCTTCTGCATCTCGGAGAGCTGGCGTTTGAGCTCATCGATCTCGGTTCCCGGCGCCTGCGACTTGTCCTCTTCCGCTGCCTGGCCCTCGCGTCGGGCGAAGGGCGCGAACATCGCAAACGCGCGCTCGAACATCTCCATATTGCGGCGAACCTGGTCCTCGAGCGGGCCGAAGGTGCCGACCCCGAACGCTTGCGCCATCTGCTGGCGGAATTTTTCCTGCTCGCGGGTCAGGGATTCGATCGAGACTTCGAGATAGCGGGGCACCAGCATCTGCATGCTGTCGCCGTAGAAGCGGATCAGCTGGCGCAGGAAGGCGATCGGCAGCAGATTCTGGCCTTCCTTGTTCTCTTGCTCGAAAATGATCTGGGCGAGCACCGAACGGGTGATCTCCTCCCCGGTCTTGGCGTCGTAGACGACGAAGTCCTCGCCCTTTTTCGTCGTAGACGACGAAGTCCTCGCCCTTTTTC
>VAZU01000210.1 GCA_005884745.1 Alphaproteobacteria bacterium | reverse complement strand
ACGGATCATCGATTCCCCGCCAAAACCATTGCCGCGTTGCCTTGAGCCGCAGGCCAATGGCAATGTCAATGGCGCAAGCCGCGCTCTTTTGCGGGCCGCTGAAGTTTTGACAGGGATGAGAGAAGCTGCCATGGGCCTCTGCGCAGCATGAACCTGCCGCTCCCACAGCACGGCGAATGGCCGGGACGCGCGCGATCCGACCCCCGCGGCGGCAGCGATCGCTGTGCGCGCGCACCGGGGGTTCTGCGCATCGCGTTCGGGATCGTCAGTTTGTTTCCGGGCGGCGGGCTGCAGCGCAATTGCCTGGCGATCGCGCGCATTCTGCGCCGGCGCGGCCACGAGGTGGTGATCTTCACCTCGCGGGCGGCCGGGCCGCTTCCCGGCGAGGTTCCGATCGAAGTTCTCGACAATTCGGCCTGGACCAATCACGGGCGCAATCGGCGCTTCGCGGCGGATCTCGCCGACGCGACCAGCGACCGCTTCGATCTCGTGGTCGGTTTCGACAAGCTTTCCGGGCTCGACCTCATCTATTGCGCCGATGCTTCGGTCGCGGCCCGGCGCGGATGGCGGCGCCTGACGCCGCGCTATCGCGCGCTGCGCGCGCTCGAAGCGGCCTGCTTTGCGGCGGGCGCGAATACCCGCATCATCGCGCTCAGCCCGTCGCAGATCGAAGGCTACCGCCGTGCCTGGGGGACCGAACCGCAGCGCGTTGCGCTGTTGCCGCCCAACGTCGAGCGCGAGCGCCGGCATCCGGAGCGCCGCCTCGACGGCACGCGCGAACGCCGCCGCGCCGCGCTCGGACTTGAAGGCGAGGATTGGTGCTGGCTCGCGATCGGCCGGCAGCCGCGGACCAAAGGCTTCGATCGGGCAATCGCGGCGCTGCCGGAATTTCCGGCCGCGCGCCTGTTGGTCATCGGCCTGGCTCGATCCGACCCGGGCGCGGGGCCCCTGCTCAGATCGGCGCGCAGGCTGCGGGTCGAGGATCGCCTCGCGCTCCTGGGATTTGTCGCAGACGAAGAGATCCCGGACGTCATGGCGGCCGCGGACCTGCTGCTCCATCCCGCCCGTGCCGATACCACCGGAACGGTGATCCTCGAAGCCGTCGTGAACGGCCTGCCGGTGGTGACGACCGCGGTGTGCGGCTATGCCGGTCACGTGCGCGAGGCGGATGCCGGCGCCGTCATCCCCGAGCCGTTCGCGCAACGATCCCTGCTGGCGGCGCTCGGCGAAGCCAGCGATAAGGGGCGCGCCGCACAGTGGAGCGCGAACGCCATGCGCTACGGGGAGCGGCCCGAGCTCTATTCCGCGGGGGTCGGCGTCGGAGGGGACGGGAATGAGATACGCGGTCATTCTCGCGGGCGGCAAGGGAACGCGGCTGCGGCCCTTCACCGTGACCTTGCCCAAGCCCCTGGTGCCGATCGGCGACACACCGATCATCGAGATCTCCATTCGCAGGCTGGCGCAAGCGCGGTTCGACGTCGCCACCCTGGCCATCAATCACATGGGGGATCTGATCCGGGCCTATTTCGGCGACGGCGAAAAGTTCGGCGTGGCGCTGCGCTACTCGCTCGAGCCGGAGCCGCTGGGCACGTTCGGGCCGCTGCGGCTGCTGCACGATCTTCCGGAGCATTTCCTGGTCATGAACGCCGACGTGCTGACCGATCTCGACCTGGGCGCCTTCCTCGATCGCCACACCGCGTCCGGGGCGGCGTTCACCATTGCGGCGACCCGCCGCGACCACTCGGCGTGGAAGGCGAGCGGCTGGTGAGCTTTCGCGAGAAACCGACGCTGACCCAGACGGTCAGCATGGGAATCTACGGCGTGTCGCGCCGCGCCCTCGACTTCATTCCGGATCGCGGCCCGTTCGGGTTCGACGATTTGATGCACAAGATGCTGGCCGCCGGACAGCGCATCGACATTCATCATCACGCGGGATACTGGCTCGACATCGGCCGGCCCGAGGACTACGAGCAGGCGAGCCGGGAGTTCGCGGAAAAATTCGATCGCTGACGATGGGCGCGCGCGTTCTGGTGACAGGTGGCACCGGCTTCGTCGGCCGCCGGCTGTGCGCGGCGTTGCGGGCGCAAGGGTTCGAGGTTTGGGCGCCCGGACACGCGGAGCTCGACCGCGGCTGGAAAGCAGCCCCGCGCGTCGACAAAGTATTTCATCTCGCCGCCCGGACCTTCGTCCCGGACTCCTGGAACGAGCCCGCGGAGTTTTATCGCGCCAACGTGCAGGGCACGGTCGACCTGCTCGAATATTGCCGAACGGAGGCGATCCCGCTGGTTTACGTCAGCGGCTATTGCTACGGCGTGGCCGATCGGCTGCCGATCCCGGAAACGGCGCCGTTGCGGCCGAACAATCCTTACGCCTTCTCGAAAGCCGCGGCCGAAGCCGCCTGCAGGTTCTTTTCGGAGAGGTTCCGTGTCCCGGTGACCATTCTGCGCCCGTTCAACGTCTACGGCCCCGGGCAGCGGCAGCAATTCCTGATTCCGCAGCTCATTGCGCAGGCGCTCGATCCCGCCGTGCCGGAGCTCATCGTCCATGACCCGCGTCCGCGGCGGGATTTCGTCCACGTCGACGACCTCGTCTCCGCCTTGTGCACGGTGCCGGTCGGGGACGAGGCGCGCGTCTACAACGTCGGCTCCGGCCGCTCCCATGCCGTCGGCGAGATCGCGCAAATGGTCGAGCGGGCGGCCGGCACGACAAAGCCGATCGTGGCACGGGGCAGTTCGCGCGCCGAGGAGATTGCCGACGCGGTGGCGGATATTTCCGCGCTGCGCGCGCTCGGCTGGCGGCCGCGGATCGAGCTCGCGGAAGGGCTGCGGCAGCTCGTCGCCGCAGCCCGCGAGGCGTCAAATACGGTCGTCTAGGCTGCGGCCGGTCTCGACATGCTCGAAGCCGGGGATGACCTTGGCGAGCGCTGCGACGACCTCGGCCTTGCCGAGCGGCACGCGCGCGTCGTTCACCGCCTGCTCGAGAAATTCCAGAACCGCATCGAGCTCCCGCGCGGGCGGGCCGTCATGGCGAACCGCGCACAAGGCCTGCAGGCCGATCTCGCTCGCGACCTCCCCGGCCGACACGAACTCCTCATAAGGTTTCTCGCCGCTGGTATCGAGCGCCGTGACCAGCACGGGGTAAGCGCCGCGCGCGATCTCGCGCTCGACCGAGCCGCGCGCCGCCTCCGGGTCCTCATACAGCGCGGCGCGAAACCCGAGATGCGCGAGGGTCGCTTGGGCGACGTCGAGCAACGGCCGCAGATGTCGCTTCGGATCGAGCTTGGGGAACACGATGCAGCAAGTCGGCGCCACGATCGCGGCCAGCAGGCAAATCTGCGCGGCTTCCTGCGCACTGATGAAATACCGGCGGGTGTCGCGCGGGACCGCGAGCGGCTGCCGCCGCGAAACCCGGATCAGGAAGCTCTGCAGCAGGCTTCCGTTGGAGAACGCCACGTTCGCGAATCGCGCGGCATTGGCCGCCTCGAAATCGCCGGCCGCGTGGAACAGCACCTGTTCCATCAAACGTTTGCTGGCGCCCATCAGGCTCGTCGGATTTGCCGCCTTGTCGGTCGAGACGCAGAAGCACCGCGCGGAGTGCCCATAGGCGTTGAGCCAGCGCAGCAGCCGTCGCGTTTTCAGCACGTTGGTGTCGAGCATCTGCAACAACGACGGCAGGTCCTTCTCGCCGCGCACGTGTTTCTGGGCGGCGAAATCGAGCACGAGATCGTATTTGCGCTCGCCGCGCAGCACGCGTTCCATGGCGGCGCTGCCGAGATCGAGCGGCAGAAAGCGCAGCTCGGCGGCAATCGCCGGCCCGGCGCGCGAGCGCAAGTCGCGCGTGAGCTCGGCCAGAGCATTCTCGGCGGTGTCGACGACGTGGACCGCGGCCGGCCGGTAGGCCAGCAGCAGCGCCACGCTCGCGGCGCCGATGCTGCCGGCGCCGCCCAGGACCAACACGCGCCTGCCTTCGATCCCCTCCGCGAGCTCTCCCGCCCGCGCCGCCACGTCCGCATCGAACCGCGAGCGCTCGCGCCCCGTCGCAATCCGGTCGAGCCGCGGATCGCCGCAATAGGGCGCCAGGAGACGCATCGCTTTTGGAGACGCTTGCTGCGCAGGGTGTGGTTGGCGAGCGCGCGTCAAATCGGCACCCAAGCAGGTCAGCCGCAGGCCGGGAGCGGGCCGATGGGACCGCGGGGCTGCGCCAGCTTGTACGCGAAATAGGTTCGGCTCGAAGTCGGCCCGCTCGCCGCCGTAAAGCTGCCGAGCGGCTCGACCGCCGCGTATCGAGCCAGGTGCCGCGCCGGCGCCGGACACACGCTGACCAACAGAATCGGCTCTGCCGCGGTCTCGGTCAGCGGCCGGGTCAAATCGAAATTCACGCTCGCGTCGGAGGGCCACGCCAAGATCTTCACCGGCTCGTCGCGCAGGTAGTAATACAGCGCGCCGAGCTGGTTGCGTTCATCGCCCGCGATGGTCGCCGCGCCGATTTTTCGCGCCAGCTGGCCGGCTCCCTCGGCGAAGGCCCGCCAGCCCAGCGTGCGGCGATAGAGATCGCGCTGTCCCTCGGGCAGGAACGACAGCGAGATTTTCGTGGCGAATGCGTCGCCGGCCAGAAACACGAATTGCGCGATCGCACCCAGCACGATGCTGACGCGCAGCAACCCCCAGTTCTCGCGGCGGGTGAGCACCGCGGCGGCGAGCACGATCGCCGAGACCGCGGATGTCGCCGCCCAGTTCGCATAGGCCTTGGTGAAGAGCGCCGTCGCCGTGATCAGCGCCAGCGGCGGGATCGCGAAGGCGAGCATCAGCCGATCCGACGGCGCCAGCAACTTGGAGCGCAGCCGCGCGAGGCAGACGATCAGCACGGCGAACACGATCGGCCCGATCACCGCGAACTGCGCCGCGAGAAATTCGAGCGCGCTCTTGGGATGCAGGCCGAGACTCTGCTCGGCGTTCACCACGGCGCGCGTGTGCCCGAACGTGACCAGGCCGTTGTGCAGGTTCCACAAGAGGTTCGGGGCGATTACGACGGCGCCGATCGCAAGCGCGATCCAGGGCTCGCGCCTCGTCAGCAGCTTGCGCGCGTCCGCCTCGAACAGCGCCGCCAAGCCCGCACCGAGCAGGAAATAGATCATGGCGTATTTGGCCAACAGCCCGAGTCCGAGCGCCAGTCCGAGCACGACGCTCCACGACAGCTTCGGCTGCTGCAGCAGCTTCACGTACGCGAGCAGAGCCAGCGCCCAAAACAACAACAGCGGGACGTCGGTGGAGATGATGCGGGCCGAGAATACCACGCCGGTGCCCAACGCGGTGAGCATCGAGGCCCAGAACGCCGCGCGATCGTCATAGAGGGTCGCCGCGATCGCATAGACGAGGAGGCTGGTGGCGAAATACAGGATCGGCGCAGGCGCGCGAATGCAGGCTTCGGCGCTGCCGCAGACGTGGTCGGCAGCCGCAATGGTCCAGGCGAGCAGCGGCGGCTTGGAAAAATAGCCCCAGGCGAGATCGCGCGACCAGGCCCAATATTGCGCTTCGTCCGGGAACAGGTCGACCACCGACGCCGCGAGCCCGATCACGCGCACCAGGGTGAGCCCCGCGAGGATCGCGACGGCGAGACCCAGACGCGACTTCGGCTTCCCTCGCCCCGGAGGGGAGAGAGCCTGCCCCGGACCTGATCCGGGGTCGATCCTCGCCGAAGGCGAGAATCGGGTGAGGGGGTTACGAGCTAAAACCTCTAACAATGACCCTATCCCCCTCACCCCATCCCTCTCCCCTCCGGGGACCTCCGGGAAAGCGAGTTCCATTGCGGCTCGCTCGAGCCAAATGCGAAAGCCCTGCTCTGCGGGCGGGAGGCGACAGCGCCCGGAATTTAGGCTAAACGGCCCCCCGGGAATAGTCTACGTTCGCGCACATCGCATGCCGAGCTCGATCGATCGCTACATTTTCCGCACCACCTTCGGTGCATTCCTGTTGATCCTCGTCAGCCTGACGGGGATCATCTGGATCACGCATGCGTTGCGCGAGATCGATCTGATCACGAACCAGGGACAGACCATCCTGGTATTTCTCGGCATTACCGGGCTGCTCATTCCGATCCTGGCGCAGGTCATCGCTCCGATCGCCTTCGTGATCGCGGTCGTCTACGCAATCGACAAGCTCAACGGGGACGCCGAGCTCGTGGTGATGAACGCGGCCGGCATGTCGCCGTGGCGGCTGTTCCGGCCATTTTTGGCGGCGGCCGTCACCGTGGGATTGCTGGTGGGTTTCATCAGCGCGTATCT
>VAZU01000195.1 GCA_005884745.1 Alphaproteobacteria bacterium | reverse complement strand
CCGGAGCTCAAGCATCCGGGCACGCCGCTGCTCTACAACACCACGCTCAACGTCATGGACGGCGGCGGCACGTTCCGGGCGCGGTTCGGCGTCGAGCGCAACGGCGTCAACCTGCTCGCCGAGGGTTCCTATTCGCTCGGTTCGGAGATCCAGGACGGCTATCCCGAGTTCACCTATGCGGTGCTCAAGAAGCTCGGCTGGGACAAGGATCTCACGCCCGAAGAGCTCGCCACCATCGAGCGCATCGGCGGCGAGAAGGCCGACACGGTGGCGTGGTCGACGGATCTTTCCGGCGGCATCCAGCGCGTGGCGATGGCGCACGGCTGCCTGCCGTACGGCAACGCCAAGGCGCGCATGAACGCGTTCGGCCTGCCGGATCCGATCCCCACCCACCGCGAGCCGATCTACACGCCGCGCGTCGATCTGGTCGAGAAATATCCCACCCTCGCCGACGCCCGCCAGTTCCGGGTGCCCAATATCGGCTTCTCGGTGCAGAAGGCGGCGATCGACAAAGGCATCGCCAAGGAGTTCCCGCTGATCCTGAGCTCGGGGCGCTTGGTCGAATACGAAGGCGGCGGCGAGGAAACCCGGTCCAACAAGTGGCTCGCCGAGCTGCAGCAGGACATGTTCATCGAGATCAGCCCGGCCGACGCCGCCGACCGCGGCATCAAGGACGGCGGCTGGGTCTGGGTCACCGGGGTCGAGAACGCCTCGCGGGCGCGCATGAAGGCCCTGGTTACCGAGCGCGTCGGCAAGGGCGTCGCCTGGATGCCGTTCCACTTCGGCGGCTGGTACCAGGGCGAGGACTTGCGCAGCAAATATCCGAACGGCGCCGATCCGGTCGTGCTCGGGGAGAGCGCCAACACGATCACCAGCTACGGCTACGATCCGGCGACTGGCATGCAAGAACCTAAAGTCACGCTGTGCCAGATCCGGGCGGCGTAGGAGGCGGCACCATGGCTCGAATGAAATTCCTGTGCGACGCCGATCGCTGCATCGAATGCAACGCCTGCGTCACCGCCTGCAAGAACGAGAACGAGGTGCCGTGGGGCATCAACCGGCGCCGCGTGGTCACCATCGACGACGGCAAGCCCGGCGAGCGCTCGGTGTCGATGGCGTGCATGCACTGCACCGATGCGCCGTGCGCGGCGGTGTGCCCGGTGAATTGCTTCTACACCACGGCGGACGCCGTGGTGCTGCACTCCAAGGACCTGTGCATCGGCTGCGGCTATTGCTTCTACGCCTGCCCGTTCGGGGCGCCGCAATATCCGCGCGTCGGCAATTTCGGCTCCCGCGGCAAGATGGACAAATGCACCTATTGCGCCGGCGGACCCGAGCCAGACAATACGGTGGAGCAATTCAACAAATACGGCGCCAACCGCCTCGCCGAAGGCAAGCTGCCGCTGTGCGCCGAGATGTGCTCGACCAAATCGCTGCTCGCCGGCGACGGCGAGATCATCGCCCAGATCTACAAGGAACGGGTGCTGAAGCGCGGCTACGGTTCCGGCGCGTGGGGCTGGAAGACGGCGTACCGCGAAGAGATCGCGGTGTAGGCACGGTGTATCCTCTCCTTCTCCCCGTTTACGGGGAGAGGTGAAAGAAAAGGGAGGAAGAGGCATGACGCTCGTCGCGCGCCTGCGGCTGGTCTTTGCGGCGCTGGCATTGGCCGGGCTCGTTGCGCTGGCGCCGCCGGCGCCAGCCCAGCAGCCCTCGTCGGTCAATCCGACCGCGGACTCGGTCAAGGAAGACAAGCTGCTGCAGCAATTCCGTCGCATCGAGGGGCGCGGCTCCATTCCCGATACCAAGTCCTACGTGGTGGAGCAGCCCGATGGGCGGAACTGGCGCCAGTTCCACGAAGTGACGCTGCGGTGGATCGGCGTGATCGCCATCCTCGGCATGCTGGTGCTGCTGGTCGCCTTCTACGCGATCCGCGGCACGATCAAGATCGAGAGCGGCAGATCCGGGCGCACCCTCACCCGCTTCAACGCCGTCGAGCGCTTCACCCATTGGCTGACCGCGGCCTCGTTCGTGATGATGGCGCTCACCGGGCTCAACATCACCTTTGGCAGGCCGTTGTTGCTGCCGCTGATGGGGCCGGAGGCCTTCAGCAAGTTCTCGGTCGCCGCCAAATACATCCACGACTACCTGAGCTTTCCGTTCGTGCTCGGCCTCATTCTCATCTTCGTGCTCTGGGTGAGAGACAACATTCCGGGCCGGATCGATGTGGAATGGCTGAAAAAAGCCGGCGGCTTTTTCGGCCACGAACACCCGCCCGCGCGACGCTTCAACGCCGGGCAAAAGCTGGTGTTCTGGACGGTGATCCTGACCGGCGCCGCCATGACCGTATCGGGCTTTTATCTGATCTTCCCGTTCTACGCGGCCGGCATCGCCGGCATGCAGATCGCCGAAATCATCCACGGCGTTCTCGCCATGCTGTTCGTCGCCGCCATCCTGGCGCACATCTACATCGGCACGATCGGCATGCAGGGGGCGTTCGACGCCATGGGTGGCGGCGAGGTCGACCTGAATTGGGCCAAGGAGCACCATTCGCTCTGGGTCGAGGAGGAAGAGGGCCGCGCGGCCGCCGCGCCCCCGCATCCCAGCCCGGCGGAGTAGGAGCTAATCGGAGCGCGCGCCGTCACCCTGAGGTGCTGGCCCGCTCGAACGTCGTGAGATCTGCCCGGATCTTGACAGCGGGCCAGCCTCGAAGGGCGACGGCGCAGCCCGTGGCTCGGCGGTCCTTCGAGGCTCGGCGCTTCGCGCCTCGCGCGCCAGGCTCTCAGGATGACGCTCGCCGCTCCGCGATGCCCCGAAACGACGCTGCATGGAATGCTATATTGGCCGTATGCGCGTCATCGGCATCGCCGGCTGGAGCGGGGCGGGAAAGACCACGCTGTTGACCAAGCTGATCCCCCGGCTGGTCGAGCGGGGGATCCTGGTCTCCACCATCAAGCACGCTCACCACGGCTTCGACGTCGACCAGAAGGGCAAGGATTCCCACACCCATCGCATGGCGGGGGCGACCGAAGTGCTGGTGTCCTCGGCCAACCGCTGGGCGCTGGTGCACGAGTTGCGGGGCAGCGCCGAACCGGCGCTCGATGCGCTCTTGCCAAAGCTCGCGCCGGTCGATCTCGTCATCGTCGAAGGTTTCAAGCGCGCCTCGCTTCCCAAGCTCGAAATTTACCGCGAGTCGGTCGGCAAGCCGCTACTCCATCCCGAGGATCCCAACATCGTCGCGATCGCGTCGGACCGGCCGCTGCCCTCCGCGCGCGTTCCGGTGCTGGCGATCGACGACGTCGACGCCATCCTCGAAACGATGCTCGCCCGCGCGGCGCCGGTCGCGATGCCGAACGAGCGGGCCGGGAGCGGCTGATGGCGCAGCTTTCCGACGATTGCTTCGCCTTCGGCGGCCCGCTGCTCTTGGTCGAGGACGTCGAACGGCTGATGTTCGAGCGCGTGAGCCCAGTCAGAGAGGTCGAACGGGTGAGCCTCGATCATGCCGCGGGTCGCGTGCTGGCCGAGGAAATCATCGCCCCGCTCGATCCGCCGCCGTTCGATAATTCGGCCGTCGACGGCTACGCGGTCTGCCACGCCGATCTCGAGCCGGCCGGCGAGACGCGGCTCGTCGTGGCCGACCGCCTCACCGCGGGGAGCGCCTCGACGCGGCCGGCGCGCCAGGGCGAGGCCATTCGCATCTTCACCGGCGCGCCGATGCCCGCGCGCGCCGACACCGTGTTCATGCAGGAGGATTGCCGCACCGAGGGCGCCTGCGTGGTCGTGCCGTCCGGGCTCGCGCCCGGCGCCAATCGCCGGCTTGCCGGCGAGGACGTGCGCGCAGGCGCGGCGGCGCTGCCGGCGGGCCGCCGGCTCGGGCCGCAGCATATCGCGCTTGCGGCGGCGCTCGGGCTGACCGATCTGCCGGTGCGGCGGCGCGTGCGCGTTGCGCTGTTCTCCACCGGAGACGAGATCGTGGAGCCGGGATCGCGCCGGCCGGACGCGGCGCTGTTCGACGCCAACCGCCGCCTGCTCGCCGAACTGCTGGCCCGGCTCGGCGCACAAATCACCGACCTCGGCATTCTGGCCGACGATCCGCGGCGGCTAGAGTCCGCGCTCGCCGCGGCGGCGCAAGACCATGACCTCGTGCTGACCTCGGGCGGCGTCTCGACCGGCGAGGCCGACCACGTGCGCGCGGCGGTCGAGGCCGTCGGCAAGCTGGTGTTCTGGCGCGTCGCCATCAAGCCGGGACGGCCGGTCGCGATGGCGGTGATCAAGGGCGCGGCCTTCGTCGGCGTGCCCGGCAACCCGGTCGCGGCGTTCGTCACCTTCGTGCGGGTGGTGCGGCCGCTGCTGTTGCGCCTCGCCGGCGCATTGCCGGATCCGATGATCGCGCTCCCGGTGCGTGCCGGCTTTTCCTATCGCAAGAAGAAGGGGCGGCGCGAATACGTGCGGGTGACGCTTAGGCGCGGTCCGGACGGCAGCATCGAAGCCAGCAAATATCCCCGCGACGGTGCGGGAATCTTGAGCTCGCTGACCGAGAGCGCGGGATTGGTCGAGCTCGACGAGGAAACGACGCGGGTC
>VAZU01000194.1 GCA_005884745.1 Alphaproteobacteria bacterium | reverse complement strand
GGCGTGCGCGCGTTCCTGGAAAAGCGCGCCCCGGCGTTCACCGGCAAAAGGAGCACATGATGGACGCGCTCGCGATCGCGCGCGCCTGCGCCGATGCCATGTGGGCGGACGACGTCGCCAGCCGCGCCTTGGGCATGGAGCTCATCGCGGTCGAGCCGGGCCACGCCGTGCTGGCGATGTCGGTGACCGAAGCCATGGTCAACGGCCACGATCTCTGCCACGGCGGTTACATCTTCATGCTGGCGGATTCCGCCTTCGCGTTCGCCTGCAACACCTACAATCAGCGCACGGTCGCCCAGCATTGCGCGATCACGTTCGTCGCCGCGGCGCGGCGCGGCGACCGGCTCGTGGCGCAGGCGACGGAGCGCATGCGGGCGGGCCGCTCCGGCATCTACGACGTGACGGTGACCCGCGAAGAGGGCTTCGTCATCGCCGAGTTCCGCGGAAACTCCCGCGCCATCGAGGGCGAGATCGTGCCGGGCCTGAAGCCGCGCGGTCCCGCCCGCGCGAAACCTTGAGCTCGGAGCTCCGAATGATCGACGCGTCCTATGTCCCGTTCGGCCTCGAGCCGATCGAGCAGGCCTCGCGCGACGAAATCGCGGCGCTGCAGCTCGACCGCTTGCGATGGTCGCTGCGCCATGCCTATGACAACGTCGCCGCGTACCGCCAGAAATTCGAGGCGGCGGGCGTCCGTCCCGACGATCTGCGCCAGCTCAGCGATCTTGCGCGCTTTCCGTTCACCACCAAGCAGGATCTGCGGGAACATTACCCGTTCGGCATGTTCGCGGTTCCGCAGGAAAACATCGTTCGCATCCACGCCTCGTCCGGCACCACCGGCAAGCCCACCGTCGTCGGCTACACGCGCCGCGACATCGACACCTGGTCGGATCTCATGGCGCGCTCGATCCGCGCCTCGGGCGGAAAACCCGGCATGAAGGTGCACGTCGCCTACGGCTATGGTCTGTTCACCGGCGGGCTCGGCGCGCACTACGGCGCGGAGCGGCTCGGCTGCAGCGTGATCCCGGTCTCCGGCGGCATGACCGAGCGCCAGGTGCAGCTCATCCTCGATTTCGAGCCCGACATCATCATGGTGACGCCGTCCTACATGCTGGCGATCCTCGACGAGTTCCGTGCCAAGAAGCTCGATGCGCGAAAATCCTCGCTGAAGATCGGGATTTTCGGCGCCGAGCCGTGGACCAATTCCATGCGCTCGGAGATCGAGGATTCTTTTGCCATGGACGCGGTGGATATCTACGGGCTCTCCGAAGTCATGGGGCCGGGGGTCGCCAACGAATGCGTCGAGACCAAGGACGGCCTGCACGTGTGGGAGGATCATTTCTTCCCGGAGATCATCGATCCTCGGAGCGGCAAAGTGCTGGCGGACGGCGAACGCGGCGAACTGGTGTTCACGTCGTTGACCAAGGAAGGCATGCCGGTCGTCCGCTATCGCACCCGCGATCTCACGCGGCTCCTGCCCGGCACGGCGCGCTCGATGCGGCGCATGGAAAAGGTGACGGGCCGCTCCGACGACATGATGATCGTGCGCGGCGTCAATGTGTTTCCGACCCAAATCGAGGAGCAATTGCTGCGCTGTACGGGCCTGGCGCCGCATTACCAGATCGAGCTTCGCCGCGAGCAGCGGCTCGACGTCGTGCGGCTTCTGGTCGAGGCGCGCCCCAGCCATGCCGACGAAGCCTCGCGCGCGGCGCAAGCGGCGGCGCTCGCCGCGCACATCCGCAACAACATCGGGGTCGGGGTGGAGATCGTGGTCGGCGATCCGGGCAACATCGAGCGCTCGGCCGGCAAGGCCCGCCGCGTCGTCGATCTGCGGCCGAAGGGATAGTGCAACCGCGGCGTCGGCGGGCGGGCGCTAGTGGGCGGGCGTCAGATTGATGATGTGTCCATCCGCCGCCGGTGAATTCTCCGGCGACGCGGCAGATCCGCGCCGTGCCGGCTCCTGGATCGAACCTCGGATCGGACCAAGCAGGTTGTGCTGAACCATCGCCTGTTCGATCCGATCGATCCGCGCGCCGATCGCGACCGTCTCCGGTCGACGCGCTCGACTCAACTCGTCGAGCGACGCGCGCAAGCGGACAATTTCCCCGCGCTCTCTCGTGGCGGCCGCCTTGAGCTCCGCCACCGGTTCGCGCCAGGATTCCTCTGCCGCATTCTGCGCTGCGCGAATTTCATGGATGCTGGTCCGCAGGACGCCGAGCGTGCCATCGACTTCGGCCATGCGCCGGTCGGCGGCCTCCTCCCGGCCTGCGGCGGACTCGACGCGCGCGCTCAATCCCACGACTGCGGTACTCAAGCCGTGGATGGTTTCCTCGATTTGCGAAATCAAAGCCGTCTGCTCGCGCTGCACCTTTTCGATCGCCGGTTCTGCGACCAAACCCAGGCCCTGCAGCGCCCCCCATCCAAGCCAGCCCACGACCGCGCCGAAGTTCACCCCGACCATCACCATCATTGCGATCAGGAATGCCCGAGCGGCGGGCTGGCGCTTGGGTCCTGAAGCACCCTCGGCATCGGCGGACGCCGGCCCCGCGTCCAACGTGGAAGCAAGCTTTGCGTCCGACCACGCCCTCAGTGTCTGAATTGGGGCGTAGACCGGGCGGCTGACCGGATTACGGCGAGCCCGATCACGCGCCACGAGCTTCAGCGGTCGCGATGGCTCCATTGGAAAAAATTCTCCACAATCGATTTACCCATTGATAGCCACAACAGCTTTCGAATTCGCTGACGAATATAGTTGACGAGTCCTCACCGACGTGGATCGCGAGCGGCAACACCGATCGGATATACATGGATCTTGCTTGTCCGACGGGGCCGAGCCCTGGAACGTTCCAGGTCCGATGCCGGTCAGGCCGGTTAAGCGCGGCGCCAGCGGAGACGCGGCATGGCGCGGCGCTCCCCGACGAGCCGCCGCCCCGCTGCGTTCGGCGATGAAGCGTTCCCGAAGTGATCCGACCCGCGTGGGGCAAGACCGCCGGCTCGAGTTTGCTGCGCTGTTGACGGAGATCGGTCGGCGATTTCGAGGACGCGAGCAAAGCACATCTGCTTGCTTGGCATTGCCTTGGCTGATAAGCCCGATAGGCTGGGCAATGCGGCGAGAGAAGCGGTATGGCGAGCGATCTGCGCGCCTGGCTCCACGATAAGGAATTGGACCGTTATGCGGAGGCGTTTGCCGCGAACGGCGTCGATCTTGATGTCCTCGCCGAGCTCAGCGAGGCCGAGCTCACCGCGCTCGGCGTGAGCCTCGGCGACCGCAAGCGTCTCGCTCGCGCACTCCGGCAAAATGACGGTCCCTCGCCGGAACCACCGGCGGGCCAGGCGGATCGCGGCCAGCAGCTGGTCCATGGCCCGGCCGAGCGACGCTGGGTGACGGTGCTGTTTTGCGACCTGGTGGGCTCGACGGAGCTTTCCGACCGGCTCGATCCGGAGGAGCTGCGCGAGTTGATCTCGACCTACCAGGACGCGGTGGTCGCCGCCATCGTCCGATTCCGCGGATACGTCAGCAATTTCCGCGGCGACGGCATCATCGCTTATTTCGGCTGGCCGCGGGCCTACGAGGATCAGGCCGAGCGGGCGGTCCGAGCGGCGCTGGCCTCCCTCAAGGCGGTCGGAGGCCTCTCGACGCGCGGGCGCCCGCCGCTACGGGCGCGGATCGGCATCAGCACCGGCCAAGTGGTGATCAACGATATCGTCACCGAAGGCGTCCCGTCGACCGACGCCGTCGGCCGGACGCCCAATCTGGCGGCCCGGCTGCAGGCGATGGGAAATCCGGACGAGATCCTGATCGACGAACCGACGCGCGACGAGATCGGGCGCCATTTCCGCGTCGAGCCGTTGCAACCGCTCGCCGTGAGGGGGCTGGCGGCGCCGATCGCCGCCTGGCGGGTCATTACGCCGGAATCGGTGGCGACGCGCTTCGAGGCGCGCGCGGCGCGCGACGCCCCGCTTATCGGCCGAAGCCTGGAGCTGTCGCGGCTGATCAAGCACTGGGACGAAGCCCGGCGCGGCGCTGGCCGCATCGTGCTGCTGAGCGGCGAGGCCGGCGTCGGAAAATCCCGACTGCTCGAGGCGCTCGGCGAGGCCGCAGCTGCGCGGCCCGTCATCCAGCTGCGCTACCAGTGCTCTCCGCTCCATGGCGACACCCCGCTCCATCCCATCATCCACCAGCTCGAGCGCTTCTGCGATATCGAAGAAGGCGATAGCGAAGCCGCTCGTTGGCACAAGCTGGAAGCAAACCTCGCCCCGTACTTCCGCGATGATCCGGACACGATCACGCTGATCGCCGATCTGCTTTCACTGGATATCAACGGCCGCCCCGCTCTGCCCGACGAGCCGCCGACGGCGCGCCGCGAGCGGCTGTGGGCGGCCCTGGTCAGGCACCCTCTGCGGCTCTCCAAGCAGGGGCCGGTTCTGGTGCTGCTCGAGGATGTGCACTGGATCGATCCTTCGACGCAGGACTTGGCGATCCGCTTCTTCCGAGAGCTGATC
>VAZU01000193.1 GCA_005884745.1 Alphaproteobacteria bacterium | reverse complement strand
GGAATACACCGAACTGTTCGGCCCGGTGCTCAGCGGCGATCTAGGCGGCACCTGAATGCGCGGCTATTCGCCGATCGAGATCATACGCTCTTGTTGGACGCGCTCTTGGTCGGCTTTGTCGGCGGCCGCTGCTTGAGCAGATCGGCGTAATCGGCCACGGATTGCTCGCGAAGCGCCGCGAGCAATTCCTCTACCGTGCGCAGCATCCGCGGATCGAGCGAGCCTTCCTTCTTCAGGCCGGCGGTCAGGGTTGCCCGGAAGCGCTGCTCCTGCGAGCGGCACTTGTCGCGCAGTACCGTTGCGAATTGCCGCGGCGCGGTACCCTTGTCGAGCTCGGCGAGGGTCTGCTCGGCGATGCACTGGCTCACGAGCCCGGCCGCGCGATCGAGAACGCTGCCTTGGTCTTGCGCCTGCGCCGCGGTTGCCAAGCCGCAACCCACGAGCACGATGATCGGAATACGCATGTGGACCTTGCCCGATATGGGCCGGAACCCGGCCCTCCATGGAAATTCGCGCCGGCGGTCTTGGTTCCGGCATGTGCGGGGTTTTTTCTGCCCGCGCGCCCGCGCGTCCGCGGGCAGGCGCCGCGCGCCGCTAGCTTCGGGCGGCTTGCGCCGGAACCGACTGAACCACATCGAGAATGTCCCGGGTCCGGCGGACGCGCGTACCCCAGGCGCGGTCGAACTCGGCGATGAGTGTCCGCATGCCGGCGGACCGTAATACCGATTGTGCCTTTTCCACGCCGGCGAACTGGTAGAAGGCGTAGTGGATGGAGGAATCGACGGCGCTCCAGCACCGCCAGGCTCGATCCGCCTGGAACACTTTCAGCGCATCGGGCAAATGCTCGGTCTCGTACCAGCGATCGAACGCCGACCGGTCGGCGGCTTCGGCGAGTTCGGCACGCACCATCAGCAAGGCCGTTCCCATTCCGGCGCTCCTTCGGCCACGACCTGATGATACACGGCAGTGCATTCGCGCCCCATTGCGTTGCGTCAAGCGCCTCCGGCTGGATCCGAACCGCCTGAGGGAATTCAGGTTGTCAAGCTCGACCGGGGAGGGGCCGGCGCAAATCAAAAAGAAGGGCGGGCAATTCGCCCGCCCTCCTGGCTCGACCCAACTGGGTCGATTTGGCCGACCGCCAGCACTCACTTCGTTCCGGCAGCCCCGGTGCTCGCCTTGACCTTGGCGCCACCGGGTTGGCCCGACACTCCGGGTTGGGCCGTCGTTCCAGTCTGGGCCGTCATTCCGGGCTGGGTCGTCATTCCGGCCTGGGCCCCGCCCGTGGTGTTGGCGCTCACGCGCGCTCCACGCACTCTCGACCTCGAGGACACGCCCACGCTGGTGCCGGTCGCGGTTACGCCGAAGCCAGCTTCGGTTCCGCCCCAACCCCAGGACGCGTAGCCGGGACCCCAACCCGGGCCCCAGCCGCCCCAACCATAGGCAGCGTCGTAGGCCGGAGAGCCATAACCCGAGGCAACGCCGGGAGCGCAGGTGCACCGGCCGGGATATCTGGCCGCATAGCCATAGCCTTGGTAGCCCGGATAGCCGGCCCCATAGCCATAGCCGGGCGAGCCATACCCGTAGGCGAAGCCGGTGTCTTGGAAGCCGGCGTCTACCCCGAAGCCAACGGAACTGGTTGCAAGGCTCCGGTTACGCAAACGCGCTTCCCTGAGCCCGACGCTGGTGCGGGTCCGGCTCCCGATATGGGTTCGGGTCCGCACGCCTTCCTTGGAGCTCAGGTGCTTCCGGCCGGGGCCCATATGGGTCCGGCCCGAAAGCTGGGAGCTCTTCGAAAGCTTCTTACCGGCCGCTATGCCTTCGTTCGAGGCCGCGTGGCCGGTCGACATCTTGGCGCCAGTGTTGGTCCCCGCCGACGTCTTGGCCGCGGAGCCGGTCGTCTTGGCCTGGGTCGTCTTGGCCTGGGCTGCCGCCGGCGCGTTGCCGCCGTCTGCCGCATTCGGTCCCTTTTGCTCAGCCGCCCAAGAGGGCGTCGCCGCGGCGAAGGCTATCGCTCCGACGACGCCGAGCATGAGCGGAAGCTTCATAACCGCTTTATTCATGATCGCGCCTCCAGTTCTGCGCCCCGCCATGGGGCACGGTCGCGCCATGGAAACTTGACTGTCCGCACTTAGGTTCCTTGCTCGCTGAAAATGCGCGCGGACGTCTCCCAATAGCCGCGGATCACCCTGCCGCAATCGCATGTTGATGTCCGACGTTCGTTCGACCGTTTCGTGTGGGGCCCATTCCTTCCTCCGATCGATCAACGATCCTTCGGCGACGACTTCGGAAATCCCGGGATTGATCGAGCATCGCGTCCCTTTATGCCCTGCGACATAGGGCGCATTGAACCTGTTTGGATGCTCGTTCATTTGGGGCGCGCTTCTCACAACGGGATGGTGGGAAAATCCACATGCGTGCTCTGCTGGCCGCGAGAGCGATCGCGGCTGCCGTGGTTCTTGTGCCGATTCAAGCAGGATTCGAACCGCTGGCGTATGCGATAGAATCCGCAGCCGATGCGAACGCGCCGTCGCATGCGACGGCAGCGCAATCGGACCAAACTCCGCAGGATGCGGCGCTCGGTGCATTCGAACCGGCGCCGAGCGCTCGGTTCTCCGGTTCGGACCGTGAGAACGGTCCAAATGCCGTTGCCGCGTCCGTCCCGCCGGACTCGGCCGGGTCTGCCCGGATGTCTGCGGATGCGATCTGCGCGGTGCTCGACCGGTCGGCCTCGCGAAACGATCTTCCGCTGGAGTTTTTCACGCGCCTGATCTGGCAGGAGAGCCGGTTCAATCCCTTCTCCGTCAGCCACGCCGGCGCGCAAGGCATCGCGCAATTCATGCCCGGGACGGCCCATAAGGTCGGCCTCGTCGATCCATTCGATCCGATCGAGGCGCTGCCGAAGTCGGCGGCGCTGTTGCGCGGCCTGCGCGTGCAGTTCGGCAATCTCGGCCTTGCCGCCGCCGCCTATAATGCCGGCCCCAAGCGCGTCGAGGACTGGCTGGCAAAGCGCAAGCTCTTGCCGCAAGAGACCGAAGCCTATGTCCGGATCATAACCGGCCGCTCCGCACAGGAATGGACCAGCGCCGAGGCCGGCGCCTGGGACGTGGCGCTCCCGGCACCCGCGCCGTGTGCGCAGCTCGCCAGGCCGGTTCCGCATCGCACGCAGCCGCTGATCGCAGTCCGCCAGCCGGTTCGCCCGGCGCATCCGATCGTCGTGGCGCAGCAGCCGGATCGCCCGATCCCCGCGGCGCACCAGCCGGAAAACATTCGTCGCACGCCCGCGCATGGCGTGAAGCTGGCGCATCTGGATTCCAGTGTCGCCGCCCCGAAGAGTACGGTTGCCGCGCCGAAGAGCGTTCACGCACGCGCGCACCTGATCGGCTCGGCCTCCGCACACGGCTCGGCCGCGGAAGCTTCCCACGCGCTCCGGCGCGAACAGCCCGCCGCCTCGCACCGGCGACCGGCACCGGGCCCGCGCGCGGCTCGACTGGCCTGAACCGGGGAGCTCGAAACCGTTCCATGCAAATCTGCTTGATGCCCGCAGATGGATCGCGCATGGATGCCAAGGGTTCTTGAGTCCGAGCCGCCTCGCCCGCGCCGGTGAATCGCTGCAATCTCGCGCGTGAGGGGCGGCAGCGGCGGGGGAGCGCGCCATGTCCTACGTTCGTGCCATGTGCGCCATCGGCAGGCGCGGCCAGCTCGGGCTTGCCGGCGTGCTGCCGTGGGAAGGCGCCAAAGGCCCCGAATACATCGCGGACGTGCAGCGCTTCTGGGACATGACGCGCGGCCATGTGATCCTGATGGGTCCGCGCACGAAACGCTCGGTGCCTCAGTTCGCCTATGCGGATCGCACGATCGTGGAGATCCGCTCATCGCTCGCGCCCGAGGACGCCATCGCCGGATATCCGGATCGTGTTATTTTCGTCGGCGGCGGGCCGTCGGTGTTCGCCGCCTACGCCCGCTTCGTCCAGCACTGGGACATCACGCGGCTGCCCTATGACGGCGAGGCCGACCGCTGGTTCGATCCGCAATGGCTGACGGCCGGAACGTAGCGCCCGAGAGCGATCCGCGCCAGGCGAGCCTCGCGGGCTCGCGCCTGGCGTGTCGACCTCGGCCGGCTTTTGCAATGGCAAACGCCTCGTCTAAGATCGGCCCGTGCAAAGCGGAGGCAAGCAATGAGCAAACGGCATGGGGGAGGCCTCGTCGTCGCGGGCGTGCTGCTCGCCGCGTCGACCCTGGGCGCACAGGCCAAGGAGGCGGTCAAGGTCGGGTTCATCGGTCCGCTCACGGGCGGGGTTTCCGTGAACGGCCTGGGCGGACGCAACTCCGCGGATCTCGCGGTGCGGCTGCGCAACGCCGATACAAAAGCGAAATACCAATACGAGCTCCTCGTGCTCGACGACGAATGCAAGCCCAACGTCGCCGTTCAGCAGGCCACCAAGATGGCGGCCGACAAGGACGTCGTCGCGGCGGCGACGCATTATTGCTCATCGACCGCCATCGCCGCGGTCGACACCTATCACAAGTTCGGCCTGCCGGTCGTGGTATGGGGCGCGGTGCTGCCCGACATCACCTACCGCAACAAATATCCCGAGATCCATCGCGTCAACGGCACCATGATCAACCAGAACCAAGACCTTCGCGGTGATCCACGATACCACCGACTACGGCAAGGGCCACAACCAGTACTTCAGCGAAGCGCTGGGGAAAGACGGCGGCAAGATTCTCGGCACCTTCGGCGTCACCGCCGACCAGCAGGATTTCACCGCCGAGCTGACCCAGATCAAATCGCTCGACCCGCAGGCCATCTATTTCGGCGGGCTGACCCCGATCGGGGTGCGCATCCGGGCGCAAATGGACAAGCTCGGCATCACCGCGGTGTTCGACGGCACCTCGGGCATCGTGTCGGACGCCTACATCCAGGGGCTGGGGCCTTTGGCCGAGGGCTCGCTCGCCTTCCGCGAAGGCGCGCCGACCGAGAAACTGCCCGGCGGCAAATTCTTCCTGGAGAAATACGAGGCGCAGCACTACGACAATCCGCCCGAGGCGTACGGCGCCTTCGCGTTCGCCGCCACGGAGCTGACTCGACACCATCGAGCGCGTCGGCCCGGACCGCAAGGCGGTGCGCGACGCGCTCGGCGACGTCAAGGATCGCGACTCCATCGTCGGCGCGATCACGTTCGACGACCACGGCCAGAACACGGTGCCGCTGATCACCAAATACGTGGTCCAGGACGGCAAATGGGTGGTCTGGGAGGACAGCGATTACGCGACGGGCAAGCGCAAGCTGCCCGGACAGAAATAGCTGGTCCCGATGTCCGTAAGTTTTGAGTTGTGCCATGACCCAACGAGATGGTCATCCCGGAAGCCGCGAAGCGGCTATCCGGGATCCATGACCACGGACCTGGCAATTCCGCACAATCCATGGCCATGGGTCCCCGCGTTCGCGGGGACGACGTTGTAACGAGTCCGGCAGATGGACGCGGGGCTCTTTGCCCAATACGTCATGAACGGGCTGATGCTCGGCATGATGTACGCGCTGGTCGCGGTGGGCTTCACGCTGTTCTTCGGCGTGCTCGACGTGATCAAGTTCTCGCATGGCGACGTGCTCACCGTCGGCGCCTTCACGGCGCTGGCGACGTTCGTCGGTCTGCGGGCGGCAGGGCTGAGCTCGCATCTCGTCGAGCTCGCGGCGATGCTCGTGGCGGCCGTGCTGGCGATGGCGCTCTTGGGCGTGCTGATCGCCCGCTACCTGGTGATGCCGCTGCGCAGCGCGCCGGCGCTCAACACGCTGCTCGCCACGCTCATGCTCGGCACGGTGCTGCGCGAGGCGGTGCGGCTGTTCTATCCGGGCGGCGGCAATCCCAAGCCGTTTCCGGCGCTGCTGCCGGGATCTGCCGTGAGCCTCGGGCATTTCA
>VAZU01000192.1 GCA_005884745.1 Alphaproteobacteria bacterium | reverse complement strand
GCGCCCATCGCATGCGGCGTGATGGCGCAAGCGCCCCGCCCGCCATAGATTGGGGCCGAGACCAGGAGGCGCATCATGAGCAGTTCCGGGCAGATGGCGAAATCCCGCGAAACCCTGACCCCGCGGCCGATCGATCGCGGGGTCAGGATCGGCCACGTGCATCTCAAAGTCGCCGATCTCGAGCGGGCGCTGAAATTCTATTGCGGCGTGCTGGGCTTCGAGCTCACCCAGCGGCGACCCGGCGCCGCCTTCGTCTCGGCCGGCGGCTATCATCATCACATCGCGCTCAACACCTGGGAGAGTCTGGGCGGATCGCCGCCGCCGCCCGGGACCACCGGGCTCTATCATCTCGCGATCCTCTATCCGACGCGCGGTGCGCTGGCGGACGCGCTCTGCCGTCTCATTGCGGCCGGCATTGCGCTCGACGGCGCTTCCGACCATGGCGTGAGCGAGGCGCTCTATCTGCGCGACCCCGACCAGAACGGCGTCGAGCTCTATTGCGACCGGCCGCAGCAGCTTTGGCCGCGCACGCCGCACGGCAAGCTCGACATGATCACCCGCCGGCTCGATCTCGACGACCTGTTGCGTGAAGCGCCCGCCCAGCCGAGGGCGGAGGATCGCGACGGCGGCGAGGTGCGCGACCTCTGAGACTGCTGCCGACGTCCTGCATCGAGGGATCTTGCCATGGCGCAAACCGAAGACGCCCGCACCGAGGCCGCAGCACCGGAGCCGCGCGGCGAGCTTTCCATCCGCACGCTGGCGATGCCGGCCGACACCAATCAGAACGGCGATATCTTCGGCGGCTGGGTGCTCGGCCAGATGGACGTCGCCGGCGGCATCTTCGCCTCGAAAATCGCAAGGCCGCTGCGTGACCATCGCGGTCGACGCCATGACGTTCCGCAAGCCGGTCTACGTCGGCGACGTGGTGTGCGTCTATGCCGGCCTGATCCGGACCGGCACAACCTCCATCACGGTGCGGGTCGAGGCCTGGGTCATCCGCGCAACCAGACCGACCGCATCCTGGTAACGCAAGGCAATTTCACCTACGTCGCCATCGACGAGAAAGGCCGACCGCGGCACGTGAAAAGATGAGTTTGTCACAGCCGGCACGGCCGGGCGACGTATCGGTCGCCGAGAACCGCGGCCCGGCGGCTACGGCCATGAGGCCTCGGAACTTTTGGTCCGATCCTTGGGTTTATGGCAGGGGTGCTTCTCCGCCCCGCGCCGCCGACAAATGGCGAGAAGCATCAGGGAAGCATTGCCGATGAACAGCAATATCTCGACGGGCTACGCGCCGCGCACCGCGCCGCAGGGTGCGGCCGAACGGCACAGCCTCGATCGGCTCGCCGTCAACACCATCCGCACGCTGGCGATGGATGCGGTCGAGAAGGCGAAGTCCGGCCACCCGGGAACGCCGATGATCCGCATTGGCTGAACCGCGACCGCTTCGTGCTCTCGAACGGCCACGCCTCGATGCTGCTCTATGCGCTCCTGCATCTCGCTCGGGTCAAAGACGAGAGCGGCCGGCCCGCCGTCACGCTCGACGACATCAAGGCGTTCCGGCAGCTCGGCAGCCGCTGCCCCGGTCATCCCGAATACGGCCACACCGCCGGCGTCGAGACCACGACCGGGCCGCTGGGCCAAGGCTGCGGCAACAGCGTGGGCATGGCGATGGCGCAACGCTGGCTGGCGGCGCAGTTCAACCAACCGGAATTTCCGCTGATCGATTACACCGTCTATACCTTCTGCAGCGACGGCGATCTGATGGAGGGTGTGGCGAGCGAGGCGGCCTCGATCGCCGGCCATCTCAAGCTGTCGAATCTGTGCTGGATCTACGACAACAATCATATCACCATCGAAGGCAATACCGCGCTGGCGTTCAGCGAGGACGTCGGCATGCGGTTCCACGGCTATGGCTGGGCGGTATTTCACGTTCCCGACGCCAACGACACCCTGAGCGTCGAGCAGGCGCTGGCCATGTTTCAGTCGGAGCACGACCGTCCGACCCTGATCATCGTCGACAGTCACATCGGTTACGGCGCGCCGCACAAGCAGGACACCGCTGCTGCGCACGGCGAGGCGCTGGGAGAAGAGGAAGTGAGGCTCGCCAAGCGCAACTACGGCTGGCCCGAGGACGCGCATTTCCTGGTTCCGGACGGCGTATACGAGCAGTTCCGCCGCGGCATCGGCGAGCGCGGCAAGCAGGCGCGGCAAGCCTGGAACCGGCTGTTCGAGAGCTATCGAACCCGCTATCCCGACCTCGCCGCGCGTCTGCAGAGCATCGAGCGCGGCGATTTGCCGGACGGCTGGGATGCCGAGCTTCCCTCCTTCCCGGCCGATGCCAAGGGCCAGGCCACACGGGAATCCGGCAGCAAGGTGCTCAACGCCATCGCCAAGCGCTATCCGTGGCTCCTCGGCGGCGCCGGCGATCTCAGCCCCTCGACGAAAACGCTATTGACCTTCGAGGGCGCCGGCGATTTCGCCCCGGGAAAACCCGGGCGCAATTTGCATTTCGGCATTCGCGAGCATGGGATGGGGGCCATCCTGAGCGGGCTTGCGGTCAGCCGGCTGCGGCCGTACGGCGCCAGCTTCCTGATCTTTTCCGACTATATGAAGGCCTCGATCCGGCTCGCGGCGCTGATGCGGCTGCCGGTGATTTATGTCTTCACCCACGATTCGATCGGACTGGGCGAAGACGGGCCGACGCATCAGCCGATCGAGCAGCTGGCCGGATTGCGCGCGATTCCGGGGCTGGTCACGTTCCGCCCCGCCGATGCCAATGAAGTGGTCGAGGCCTGGCGGGTGATCGTGGGCTTGAAGCACCGCCCTGCCTGCCTGGTGCTGACCCGGCAGGCGCTGCCGACGCTCGACCGCAGCCGCTATGCGCCGGCATCGGGACTGGCGCGCGGGGGCTACATATTGTCGGAGGCTCCGGGCCAAAAACCCGACGTGATCCTGATCGCCACGGGAAGCGAAGTGCCGCTGTGCATCGCCGCCCAGGACATGCTCGAATCGCAGGGGCTTGCCGCCCGCGTGGTCAGCCTTCCGTGTTGGGAGCTGTTCGCGGAGCAGGACGAAGCCTATCGCGACAGCGTATTGCCGGCTGCGATCAAGGCGCGCGTGTCGGTCGAGGCCGCCGCCACGCTGGGGTGGGAACGTTACGCCGGGCCGGAAGGTGCCAACATCGGCATGCACGGCTTCGGTGCCTCGGCGCCGGCAAAAGATCTGATGAGGGAGTTCGGCTTTACTCCGGAGAAGATCGCGGCGGCGGCCAAGGCCCAGGTTTCGAAATGGAAGACGGCATGAATCCGTTGCAGGCGCTGAGCGAGCACGGCCAGTCGGTGTGGCTCGATTTCCTGTCCCGCGATTTTCTCGCCAATGGAGGCCTCGAGCGGCTGGTCCGCGAGGATGCGGTCAGCGGGGTCACCGCCAATCCCTCGATCTTCGAAAAGGCAATCGTCGAGTCCCGGGCCTACGACGCCGACATCGAACGCGCGATTGCGGACGACGACCCGCCCGTGAGCCCCATCTACGAGCGGCTCGCGATCGCCGACATCCACCGCGCCGCCGACATTCTCCGCCCGGTCTACGACGCGAATTCCGGTCGCGACGGCTTCGTCAGCCTGGAAGTCTCGCCCTATATCGCCATGGACACCGCGGCGACCATCACCGAGGCGCGGCGGTTGTGGCAGGCGGTCGGCCGCGACAACCTGATGATCAAGGTGCCGGGGACCGAGGCGGGCATTCCGGCGATCCGTGCGCTGATCGGCGAGGGCATCAACGTCAATATCACGCTGCTGTTCTCTCAGCAGATCTATGAACAGGTGATCGAGGCCTATCTGGGCGGGCTCGAACGGCTCGCGGCCGCCGGCCGGCCGCTCGACCGCATGGCCAGCGTCGCGAGCTTCTTCGTCAGCCGGATCGATACGGCCGTCGACCAAGCGATCGCCGAGCGGCTCGAGCAAACCAAGGATCCGACTGCGCGCGCGGCGCTCGCCGGCCTCCGCGGCAAAGTGGCGATCGCCAACGCGAAGCTGGCGTACCGACGCTACCTGCGCCGGTTCGCCGGCCCGCGCTGGGAGAAGCTCGCGCAGCGGGGCGCTCGCACCCAGCGGCTGTTGTGGGCGAGCACGGGGACCAAGAGCCCGGAATACCGCGACGTCCTTTATGTCGAAGAGCTGATTGGCCCCGATACCGTGAACACCATGCCGCCCAAGACCATGGACGCTTTTCGCGACCATGGCCGCGTGCGCGACCGACTCATTGAAGACGTCGACCGAGCCGAAGCGACGCTGGCCAATCTCGGTCGCGCCGGCATTTCGCTCGATGCGATCACGGCGCGGCTCGTGGCCGACGGCGTGCGGCTGTTCGCGGATGCCTTCGATCAGCTGCTCGGGGCGTTGGCCGCCAAGCGCCGCCGCAACCTCGGGCCAAAGCTCGACGACCAGGCGATCTTGCACGGTGACGAGCCGGATCGCGAGCTCGGCGAGGCGCAGGAGGTCTGGCGGGTCGAAGGCAAGGTGCGCCGGCTCTGGGGCAAGGACGCCAAGCTGTGGACCGGACACGACGAGAGCAACTGGCTCGACTGGCTCGACATCGTCGATGATGGGCTCGGCCGTCTTGATCCCTTGACTTCCTTCGCCCGGGAAATTCGCGCGGAAAATTTTCGCGATGTCGTGCTGCTCGGCATGGGGGGATCGAGTCTAGGCCCCGAAGTGCTGGCGCAATCGCTGGGCTCGGCTGCCGACGCCAATGCCCGGGCGCTGAAAGCTGCCGGCGCGGGCAACACGCTCAAGAGCTGGCTCAGCGCGCATTTCGCCCGCATCCGCGCCGGCGATTATTTCTGGTCGCGGGTCGTAGCGCTCGTCGGCGAGCGGCAGGCCGGCAAGCATTTCGCGGCCGTCACCGATCCGGGCTCGCGCCTGCAAAAGGTCGCGGAGCAAAAAGGCTTCCGCCGGATTTTTCCCGGCGTGCCCGGCATCGGCGGGCGCTATTCGGTGCTGTCGAATTTCGGCATGGTGCCGCTCGCGGCGAGCGGCCACGACGTGCGGGTTTTTCTCGAACGCGCCCGCGCCATGGGGCGCGCCTGCGGCGGCGACGTTCCGCCCGCGGAGAATCCCGGCGTGCGGCTCGGGCTCGCGCTCGGCGTGCTGGCTCGCCGCGGGCGCGACAAGGTAACGATCGTGGCCTCGCCCTCGATCGGGGATTTCGGTGCCTGGGCGGAGCAGCTGCTGGCAGAATCCACCGGCAAGAACGGCAAGGGACTGATCCCGATCGATGCCGAGCCCCTGGGCGAGCCTGCCGTGTACGGCTCCGACCGGGTGTTCGTCTATCTGCGCGATCCACACAAACCCGACGCCGCGCAGGATCGCGCGATGCAGGCGCTGCAGGAAGCCGGGCAGCCGTTGGTGCACCTGAGCATGCAGGACGCCGAGCTGCTCGGGCAGGAATTCTTCCGCTGGGAGATCGCGACGGCGGTTGTCGGCGCCGTGATCGGGATCAATCCGTTCGACCAGCCCGACGTCGAGGCGAGCAAGGTCGCCACCCGCGCGCTGACCGAAGCCTACGAAAAAGCCGGATCGCTTCCGGCCGAGAGCGCGATATTCAAGGACAACGGCATCGCGCTGTTCACCGATGACGCCAATGCCCGGGCGCTGAAAGCTGCCGGCGCGGGCAACACGCTCAAGAGCTGGCTCAGCGCGCATTTCGCCCGCATCCGCGCCGGCGATTATTTCGCCGTGCTCGCCTACATCGAGCGCAACGACGCGCATCTGGAATCGCTGCAGCGGCTGCGCACTGCGATCCGCGACCGCAAGCATATCGCGACCTGCGTGGAATTCGGGCCGCGCTTCCTGCATTCGACCGGTCAGGCCTACAAGGGCGGGCCGAACACCGGGGTATTCCTGCAGGTCACCTGCGAGGACGCGCTCGACCTGGAGATTCCCGGCCGCAAGGCGACCTTCGGCGTAGTCAAGGCCGCGCAGGCGCGCGGGGACTTTCGCGTCCTCGCCGAACGCGGCCGCCGCGTGCTGCGCGCGCATATCGTGGAAGACGTCAGCGCCGGGTTGGCCGCGCTCGACGCCGCTGCCGAACACGCATTGAGCTGAGGAGCAGGCCTCATGCAACTCGGTATGGTCGGGCTCGGCCGCATGGGCGCCAATCTGGCGCGGCGGCTGATGCGAAACGGACATCGCTGCGTGGTCTTCAACCGCACGCGCGGTCCGGTGGATGCGCTGGCTCGCGAGGGAGCCGTTGGGTCGAGTTCGCTCGAGGACCTCGTCGCCAAGCTCGACAAGCCCCGCGCGGCCTGGGTGATGCTGCCGGCCGGCCAGCCGACCGAGAATACCGTGAGCGAGCTCGGTCGGCTGATGGACCAGGGCGAGATCGTCATCGACGGCGGCAATTCGTTTTACAAGGACGATATTCGCCGGGCCCAGGCGCTGCAGACGCGCGGCATCCATTACGTCGACGTGGGCACCAGCGGCGGGGTCTGGGGACTCGAGCGCGGCTATTGCATGATGATCGGCGGCGATGCCGAGGCGGTGCTCCGACTCGATCCGATCTTTGCCGCGCTGGCGCCGGGTCCGGGCAACATCCCGCGCACGCCCGGGCGCGACGGTCACGATCCGCGCGCCGAATCCGGCTACATCCATTGCGGCCCGTCCGGGTCCGGTCATTTCGTCAAGATGGTCCACAACGGCATCGAATACGGCTTGATGCAGGCCTATGCCGAGGGTTTCAGCATCCTGGGCGCGGCCGCGGAGCGTCCGGGCGCGGAGCGCTACGAACTGGATCTCGCCGACGTTGCCGAGGTCTGGCGCCGGGGCAGCGTCATCTCGTCGTGGCTGCTCGACCTCACCGCGATCGCCTTGGCAGCCGATTCGAAGCTCGAAGGCTTCGACGGGTACGTCGAGGATTCCGGCGAAGGCCGCTGGACCTTGATGGCGGCGATCGAGTCCGCGGTGCCTGCCAATGTGCTCTCCGCCGCGCTTTACGCCCGCTTCCGCTCGCGCGAGGAGAGGAGCTTTGCCGATCGGATGCTCTCGGCGATGCGCAAGGGGTTTGGCGGCCACGTCGAGCCGAAGGCGCGAGGCTAGCGATGGATGTCGCCGCAGGAGAGAGCACTGCCCGGCAGGACAAACCGCGCGCCGCCGATCCGTGCGCGTTCGTTATTTTCGGGGTAGCAGGCGACCTCACCAAGCGGCTGCTCGTTCCGGCGCTTTACAATCTCGCGGCCGAGCGCCTGCTGCCTGAACGCTTCGCCGTGGTCGGGGTCGCCCGCGCGGAGCTGTCGGACAGGCAATTTCGGGAGGCGATGGGATCTGCCCTGCACGAGTTCGCGACCGACAAGATCTCCACGGAAGTGGCCGATCGTCTACTCGCGGGGTTTTCTTACGTGTGCGGCGACTTCGATGACGACGCGACCTACCGCCGGCTCGGCGACCGGCTGACCGAACTGAAGCGCAAGTCCGCGATTGAGGGCAATTGCTTGTTCTATCTGGCAACGCCGCCGAACGTGTTCACGACGGTTGCCGCGCATCTCGGCAAGGCGGGTCTGGCGCGCGAGGAGCACGCTTGGCGCCGCCTCATCGTCGAGAAGCCGTTCGGCACCGATCTTGTCTCGGCGCGCGAGCTCAACACAGAGCTGCTGTCGATCTTTTCCGAGCATCAGATCTATCGCATCGATCATTATCTCGGGAAGGAGACGGTGCAGAACATCATGGTGCTGCGGTTCGCCAACGGGCTGTTCGAGCCCTTGTGGCACCGCGATCATATCGATCACGTGCAGATCACGGTGGCCGAGACGGTCTCGGTCGAGAACCGCGGCAAATTCTACGATCGTACCGGCGCTTTGCGCGACATGGTGCCGAACCATCTGTTTCAGCTGCTCTCGCTCACGGCGATGGAGCCGCCGATCTGCTTCGAGGCGAATGCCGTGCGCACGGAGAAGGGCAAAGCGATCGAAGCCATCCATCGGCTCAATGTGCAAAAGGCCCTGTCGCAGGTCGTGCGCGGCCAATACACGGCGGGCTGTGTCGAGGGAAAACGGGTCGGTGCCTACCGCGATGCCGAAGGCGTCGACCGCAACAGCATGACCGAGACGTTCGTGGCCATGCGGCTCATGATCGACAATTGGCGCTGGGCCGGCGTGCCGTTCTATCTGCGCACCGGGAAGGCGCTGGCGCGGCGCAAGACCGAGATCGTCATCAAGTTCAAGCAGGCGCCGTACGCGATGTTCCGCGACACGCCGGTCGAGCGTCTCGCGCAGAATCTCCTGGTGCTGCGCATCCAGCCGGACGAGGGCGCTTCGCTGCAGTTCAATGCCAAGGTGCCGGGGCCGAGCATCCGTACCGGCGGCGTGCAAATGGATTTCCAGTACAAGGACTATTTCGACGCCGCGCCGAGCACCGGATACGAGACGCTAATCTACGACTGCATGATGGGCGACCCCACGCTGTTCCGGCGCACCGACGAGATCGAATCGGGCTGGCGGGTTGTCCAGCCGATTCTCGACGCCTGGCGCGAGCGCAACGAGGGGCTGACCTGGTACGAGGCGGGGAGCCAGGGGCCGCGCGCCGCCGCGGAGTTGCTGGCGCGCGACGGCCACGAATGGCGGCCCATCGTGTGAAGGAGCCTGCGATGCCGCGATCCTCGCCGGCCGGAATCCGGCTGCTGATCTCGGACGTGGACGGCACGCTGGTGACCAACGACAAGCGCCTGACCGGGCGGGTTGCGGCGGCAGCCCGCGCGCTCGAGGCGGCCGGAATAACGCTGGCGGTCACCAGCAGCCGCCCGGCAGCGGGCATGCGCATGCTGATCGAGCCACTGCACTTGACGACGCCGATCGCGGCGTTCAACGGCGGCCTGATCGTCACGCCGGAGAAGCTCGCGCCGATCGAGCGCAATGCCGTGCCGCCCGACGTCGCGCGTCGAGCGGTCGACTTCCTCGCCGGTTGCGGCGCGGGCGTATGGCTGTTCACCGAGTGGGACTGGCTCGTGCGTGATCGCTCAGCCGCCTACGTCGATCACGAGATCCGCACCGTTCGCATGCAGCCGAAGCTCGTGGAAAGGTTCGATCGGCCGGGCGTGATCGATCACGCCTTCAAGATCGTCGGCGTGAGCGCCGATTTCGATCGCCTGGCCCGCTGCGAGCGCGAGCTCGCCGGCGAGCTCGGAGCGAACGCGACGGTGAAGCGCTCGCAGCTCTATTATCTCGACGTTACGCATCCGCTCGCCAACAAGGGCCACGCGGCACGCAGGTTGTCCGCGCTGCTGGGCATTCCGCTGGCGGCGATCGCCGCGATCGGCGACGGCGAGAACGACATCGCGATGTTCGAGGTTTGCGGCTTCTCCGTGGCGATGGGAAACGCCGGCCCGGAAGTCCGGCAAGCGGCGGATGTCATGACCGCGAGCAACGAGGAGGAGGGATTTGCCGTAGCGGTCGAGCGCTGGATGCTTCCGCGCGGCGCCGGTCGTGCGGTCGCGGTCGGTGAGGGCTCGCGATGAGCGCGACGCGCACGGTGCAGCCGGATGCGCGTTTGCGCACCTTCGCCAATCACGAGGCAATGGCGCGAGGCGTTGGGCATTGGCTGCTCGGCGTCCTGGAAGTGCGCGGCGGCACCTGCGCCGTATGTCTGTCGGGTGGCTCGACGCCGCGGCGACTCTATGAGGTGCTTGCCGTCCCGCCGCTCGTGACGCGGTTTCCGTGGGACGACGTACATTGGTTCTGGGGCGACGAGCGCTTCGTCCCCTCCGACCATCCCGACAGCAATTTCCGCATGGTCGACGAGGCATTGCTCTCGATTGCTCCTGTTCCGCGCGAGAATATCCACTCGATTCCGACCGAGGGCCTGCCCCTTGCGGAAGCCGCGGCAGCCTATGAGACGGCGCTCAAGCGCTTCTACGGCGAGGATCGGTTGGATCGCGCTCGGCCGCTATTCGATCTCACCCTGCTCGGGCTCGGCGAGGACGGCCATATTGCCTCGCTGTTCCCCGACGATGCAGCGCTTTTCGAGCACGAGCGCTGGGTGGTCGCGGTCGAGCGGCCGGGGTCCGAGCCGCGGATCACGCTGACCTATCCGGCGCTCGAGAGCAGCCGAACGGTGGCGTTCCTGGTCGCGGGCACGCGCAAGCGCGACGTCCTAGCGCGTGCGCGCGGTCATGACATCCGCCGCTTGCCGGACTTCCGGGCCGGCGTTTCCCATCGCCACGGAGAAGCCGCAAACCTCGAACATCGCGATGTCGTTCTCGCCGTCGCCGATCGCGGCGATCGCCGCCAGCGGAATGCCCAGCAGCGCGGACAACCTGCGTGCCGCGTGGCCCTTGTTGGCGAGCGGATGCGTAACGTCGAGAAGATGCACAGCGGCGTGCCCTTGACCGACGAGGACCGTCGGCCGTGGCTCAACGCCATCGCCCGCTGGATCGATGAGGAGCGCGGCGCCGGCCGGCACGGCATCGTCACCTGCTCGGCCTTGAAACGCCGCTACCGCGAGATCCTGATCGGCGATCGTGCAGACGTGGGTCTCGTGTATCTTAAGGGCGACGCGCCGCTGATCGCGCGCCGGATCGCCACGCGCCACGAGCATTTCATGCCGGCAAGCCTGCTGAAAAGCCAGTTCGAGGCCCTTGAGGAGCCGGGAGA